>NZ_JBGCUM010000001.1:0-277003 GCF_054177665.1 Roseateles sp. P5_E8
CGCGCAGCGGCCGGGGGACACGCAGCAGCAGGTCTGCCCGTTCTCCTGCGCCCAGGCCAACCGACGCTTGAACTTCACAAAGCAATGCGCAAAGAGCCAAAGTATTTCGCCGGACCTGAATCCAAACCGCCCCGCCCGCCGCTCCAAGGAAGCAGCATCCCCCGCTTCCTGGAGCCCACATGTTCGAAATCTTCCGAAACCTCGGCCCGCTGATGATCCCCATCCTGGCGCTGCTGATCCCCATCGTCGCCATCGTGTCGCACTACATCAGCCGCACGAGCACCGAGCGCGAGCGCCACGAGACCATCCGCGAGCTGGCCCGCGCCGGCCAGCCCATCCCGCCCGAACTGCTGGGCGACGTGCAGGACAGCGACTGGCATCGCGCCAGGCGCGACACCGCCAACCCCAACCGCATCCTCATCCCCGCCATCATCAACGTCGCCGTCGGCCTGGGCCTGATGGGCATGTTCTCGGCGATGAGCCCGGGCTCCTGGCTCTGGAGCATCGGCTTGCTGCCGCTGTTCCTCGGGCTGGGGCTGGCGGTGTACTGGTCCGTCGAGCGCAAGCAGCCGCAGCAGCAGCCGTGACGCCTGCCGGCGCAGAGCAGGAGGCCCGACTCGTGGCCCGCGCCGCCGCTGGGGACCGCAGCGCCTTTGCGGCCCTCGTGCAGGCCCACCAGGGCTATCTGCGCAAGCTGCTCGGTCGCGTCTGCCGGGGCGACCAGGCCCGCGCCGACGACCTCGCCCAGGAAGCCTTCGTGCGCGCCTGGCGGGCCCTGCCCAAGTTCCGCGGTGAGGCGCGCTTTCGCACCTGGCTGACACGCCTGGCCTACTCCTCGCTGGCCGCCGAACGCCCCAGCCTGCCCCGGGTAGACGACGCCCCGCCCGAGCTGGGCGCGCACAGCGACTTCGCGCCCGGTGCCGACTGGCGCATCGACCTCGACCGCGCGCTGGCCACCCTCAGCGAACCGCAACGCCACGCGCTGCTGCTGTGCTACGGCGCCGACCTCAGCCACGCCGAAGCCGCCCTGGTGCTGGGCTGGCCGCTCGGCACCGTCAAGACCCAGGTGCTGCGCGCCAAGGCCCGCCTGCGCACCCAACTGCAAGCATGGGAGCCCACGCCATGACAGACCCTCTTCAGGACTCTTTCGACACCGCCCTGCGCCAGCATCTTCATCAAGGCGAGCCCGAGCCCGACGACGCCGGCTTCAGCTTGAACGTGATGGCCGCGCTGCCCGGCCGCGTGGCCCCCAGCGGCCGCCGCTGGGGGCGCCGCATCAAGTTCGCGCAATGGACGGTCTCCACGGTAGCGGCCTGCGGCGCGGCGACGATGTTCTCCACCGGCACCGCCAATCTCGACGCGCCCCACGCGCTGGCGGCCATCGCGCTGCTGGGGTTGCTGATCTTCTGGTCGATTCCGAGCCGGTGGACCCGGGGGTAGACAGGCCCTGGTGGACATCAGTTGTGTAGGGATGTTGCCGGCCGTCCCGGTGCGCTGCACGCGGTAACCGAGCGCGGTGCTACGCGTGCCAAGCTGGCCGCCTATGAGTTCCTGCCCTGCCGCACTCCCCGCCTCTCGCCCGCCCGTGCCCCAACTGGCCGCTGTCGCCGCGCTGGCCCTGCTGTTCTCGCTCGCCGGCTGTGGCGGCGGCGGGAGTTCGGCAACAGCGGGCGGCAGTACGCCCGCCCCCGCACCGGTCGCGCCCGTTGTGCCGCCACCCACGACCGCAGGCACCCGCATCACCTGCAACCTGCCCAACTTCGAAGCCGAGATGCTGACGGCCGTCAACACGCACCGGCGCAGCGGCGCCACCTGCGGCGCGCGGGGCAGCTTCCCGGCGGCACGCGAGCTGGCCTGGAACGCCGCGCTCACGCAGGCCGCCGTGGCGCACAGCGACGACATGGTGGCGAACAACTTCTTCGACCACACCGGCAGCAACGGCAGCACGCTGGGCACCCGCGTGACCGCCGCCGGCTACCTGTGGAGCAGCGTGGGCGAGAACATCGCCGCCGGCCAGGCTGGCGTGGCAGAGGTGGTGGACGGCTGGATGAAGAGCGACGGCCACTGCGCCAACCTGATGAACGCGACGTTCCGCGACATCGGCGTGGCCTGCGTGGCGGGCAATGCCAACACCAGCTACCGGACGTACTGGACGCAGGACTTCGGCACGCCGCGCTAGCGGCTTGTGCGACACCTGAAGGCCACGCGATGACCGACAGCGCCGCTCCACCCAAACTCAAGACCAAACCGGTCACGGCCGACACCTGGGCCGACTTCGACAAACTCTTCTGCGCCCGGGGCGGTCCCAGCTACTGCTGGTGCATGGCTTGGCGGGCCGACCACAAAGACCCCAAGATGGCCACCAAGGCTGGTCGCAAGGCTGGGATGAAGAAGCTCGTCAGGGACGGCGCGCCGGTGGGCCTGCTCGGCTACCTGGACGGCGAGCCCGTGGCCTGGTGCTCCATCGCACCGTTCGACACGCACCTCACAAAGTTGCGCAAGGTGGCCGAGGGGGAGGAGACAGCACGCATCTGGTCCATCACCTGCTT
Organism: Roseateles sp. P5_E8; assembly: GCF_054177665.1. Lineage (NCBI taxonomy): Bacteria > Pseudomonadati > Pseudomonadota > Betaproteobacteria > Burkholderiales > Sphaerotilaceae > Roseateles > Roseateles sp. P5_E8. The sequence continues at coordinate 2,550 of NZ_JBGCUM010000001.1, forward strand.
CTTCGTGCGGCGCGACCTGCGCGGCCAGGGGCTGACGAAGCAGCTGCTGGCGGCGGCGGTGAAGCTGGCGAGGAAACACAAGGCCAAGCTGGTGGAGGGGTACGGCGTGAAGCCGGAGTCACCTAGCTATCGGTACATGGGATTTGTGCCGATGTTCAAGGATGCGGGGTTCGAGGAAGTGGGAAGAGAGGGGACGAGGCGGCATGTGATGCGGATGCCGCTGCACAGGGCGAGGCCCGTGCGCGAATAGGATTGGCGCCAACCCAACACGCAGGAGTCCCCATGAAACGAGTGACCGGCATCGGCGGCATCTTCTTCAAAGCCAAGGATCCCAAGGCCTTGAACGATTGGTATCAGTGCCACCTCGGCCTGAACGTCAGCGAATGGGGCGGCGCCACCTTCCAGTGGGCCGATGACAACCCGACCGGCGCCGGCATGACGCTGTGGACGCCGTTCAAGGCGGATACCGACTACTTCGCGCCGAGCACCGCACCCTTCATGATCAATTTCCGCGTCGCGGACCTGCATGCGCTGCTGGCGGCGCTGCGGGCCGAGGGCTGCAATGTGCAGGACAAAGTCGACGAGTCCGAGTACGGCAAGTTCGGCTGGGTGGTGGACCCGGAGGGAAACAAGGTGGAGCTGTGGGAGCCGCCGGCTGGGCAGTGAGCCGACTGAATCAGGTCGCGTCCTTGAACTTGTTCCGCTGCGACAGGCAATAGGCCACCGGCACCGCGACCCCCGCCAACACCGCAGCAGACCCGACCGCGACCGCCACCGGGATGGGGGCGAACGCCCACAAGGCGACATAGACAAGCCCGCTGATGGTGATGGACCAGCCGCCGAGCCGGTTGACCTTGCGGGCCAGTTCATGCGGGAAAAAGCGCTTGGGCATTCGGTTGCCGTACCAGGCAATCATCAGCCCGTTCATGGCGATGACCACCCGCGTGACGGTGTCGCCGTCCACATAGCCCAGCTTGCGCGCCTGGGTCATGCAAAGCGCCAGGGCGATCAGCCCACCGGCCCACGCCAGACCTTCAATCAGATCCTTTTTCATCTTGCAATCTCCTTTTTGCGCGCCGGCGCCTGGGCGCCCACGCCGAATGAATGGACGAAGCCCAGCAGCGCTTCTTCGAGCACCGAGAGCTTCAGGTGATAGATGACGGACTTGCCCTCTTTCTCGGTGTGCACGAGGTCGGCCTCCTTCAGCACCGCGAAGTGGGCGGACATCGTCGGCTTGGAGACGTTGAACTGATCGCTCAGTTCGCCCGCGCTCAGCGGCCCATCGCGCAGGAGCTGCAGCACCTGGCGGCGGGTGGGGTCGGAAAGGGCTTTGAAGACCTGGCTCATGACTCGATGATTAGCTAATCATCGAAATGTGTCAAGGCACAAATCCTGATGAGGTCGTGCTTGAGCAAGTCGCGTTGGCGGCGCAGGTCGCACCACCGATGGGTGCATACCGCCCCAAGCTGATGCAGGACGGCCTCCAGCGCTGCGGCTGACAAGGGCGCACAGCAGGCGCGCAAACGGGCGGTGCCCCGCGCGCCAGAGGAAGCCTGCGAGGCTGACGCCCGGATGGCGCCCGGATGCAGCAACTGGCACGCCTGATGCTTGCGTACCAGACGGTATACCAGAACGTACACGCAGTGCGGTCGGCAGGTCGACCCGCGCCGTACCGGCACGTTCCCATCCAACCCAGGAGTTGAAGATGCCTCATTCGTCGTTGATCAAACCCCAGCGCCGCACGCTGCTCGGCGCAGCCGCCGCCATCGCCACCCTGGGCGCACCGGCCGTGCTGCGCGCCCAGACGCCCAAGATCCGCATCGGCTACTGGCCGGTGGCGGCGGGCCTGCCCTTCTACGCGGCCGTGGAGAAGGGCTACTTCAAGGAGGCTGGCCTGGACGTGGAGGCGCTGAAGTTCGCCGGTGCGCAGCAGGTGATGGAGGCCATGCTGGCCGGCCGTTGCGACGGCAGCTCCAACGGCACGGGCTCGGGCAACCTGGGCGTGGGCGAGATCGCGTCGCCGGGGCTGTTCAAGATCATCGCCACCAACCCGAGCAACCAGAAGTACGTGCTCGACCAGTTCCTCGTGCCCAAGGACAGCCCCGTCAAGACACTGGCCGAGCTGAAGGGCAAGCGCGTGGCCAGCGGCCCCGGCATCCAGAACAAGGTGCTGGCGATGGCCGTGCTGGAGCGCGCGGGGGCGCCCGGCACGAGCGTGACGGAGCTGCCCATCGGCCAGCATGTGGCCGCGCTCGCCGCCGGCCAGGTGGACGCCGTCTACACGCTGGAGCCTACCGGCACCGTGGGCCGGCTCAACGGCACGACGCGCGTGCTGGAGGCCGGCGTCATCGCCAAGTACATCCTGGGCGACCCGCTGGCGCCCTGGCATGGCGGCTCGGCCACGCTGACGACCGAGTTCATCAAGAAGCACCCGGCCGAGACCAAGAAATACATCGCCGCCTACGCCCGCGGCATCGACCTCGTGCGCAAGGACCCGGCCCAGGCGCGCGCCTTTCTGAAGGGCTACACGGCCATCGAAGGCCCGCTCACCGGTGAGGTGCCGCTGGCCTCCTACATGCTCTACAACGAGTTCACGCCCAGCGACGTGGCGCACTTCCAGAAGTTCTTCGACCTCTTCACCGAGAAGGGCGTGTTCGAGAAGAAGCTGGACGTGGCCTCCCTGCTCTACAAGTCTTGAGGGGCTGAACACCATGGAAACCTCCCCTGTTGCCTCACCGCCGTGGCAGGCCGCCCAGCAGGGCCAGCCCGCCGTGCGCCTGCCGCGCTTCAACGTCGCCAAGCTGCTGCCCTTCATCGGCCCGCTGATCCTCTTCATCATCTGGGACCTGGTGGTGCGCTTCGGCCTCATCCGTCCCATCCTGCTGCCGCCACCGCTAGCGACCTTGCAAACGCTGGTAGTCGGCCTGGCCGGTGGGCCGCTGCTGCTGGACTTTGCCGTCACCGTGTGGCGCACGGTGCAGGCCTTTTTGATCGCCGCCGTCGTTGGTGTGCCGCTGGGCGTGCTGCTGGGCAGCAACGAGCGCGCCTACCGCAGCGTCGAGTTCCTGATCGACTTCTTCCGCTCGACGCCGTCGTCCGCGCTGATCCCGCTGTTCCTGCTGATCTTCGGCGTGTCGGACATCAACAAGATCGCCATCGCCGCCTTCGGCGCGCTGCTGATCGTCGTGTTCAACAGCGCCTACGGCGTCATCAACGCGCGCAAGCAGCGGGTCATGGCGGCCAAGGTGATGGGCGCGTCGCGCTGGCAGATCTTCAAGGACGTGCTGGTGTGGGAGAGCCTGCAGCCCAGTTTCGTGGGCCTGCGCTCTGCCGTGTCGATGGCGCTGGTCATCGTCGTCGTGGCCGAGATGTTCATCGGCTCGGACAACGGCCTGGGCCACCGCATCATCGACGCGCAGCAGGTGCTGAACGTGAAGACCATGTACGCCGCCATCCTGGCCGCGGGCATCCTGGGCTATGTGCTCAACATCCTGTTCCTGGTGCTGGAACGCAAGATCGTCCATTGGAGTGGGAGGTAATCATGAACGCAGTCCTGAACGCGCCCGTCGTCGCCGACGTGCCGGTGCGCCCCTTCCAGCCCGGCCCCGCCGGCACCCACATCACCATCCGCGGGCTGACGAAATACTTCGCCGGCTGGCCGCTGTATGAGGACTTCAACCTCGACATCCCGAAGCACAAGATCGTCTCCGTCTTCGGCCCCAACGGCTGCGGCAAGAGCACGCTGATCAACATGATCGCGGGGCTCATCCCCATCGACTCGGGCCAGATCCTGTTCGACGGCAAGGGCCTGAAGGACACCAAGATCGGCTACGTCTTCCAGAACTATCGCGAGGCGATGTTCCCGTGGATGCGCACCATCGACAACATCGCCTACCCGCTGAAGATGGAAGGCCGCAGCAAGGCCGAGGTGGACCGCCGCATGGCCGAGCTGGTGGAGAGCTTCGACGTGAAGTTCGACCTGAAGCGCTACCCGTATGAACTCTCCGGCGGCCAGCAGCAGACGGCCTCCATCATGCGGGCGCTGGCGCCCGGCCCCGAGGTGCTGTTCCTGGATGAACCCTTCTCCGCGCTGGACTTCGAGATGACGCTGTTCATCCGCGAGAAGCTGCAGGAGGTCTTCATGCAGACGGGCACGACCATGATGCTGGTGTCGCACGACCTGGAGGAGGCCGTGTATCTGGCCGACGAGGTGCTGCTGCTGACCAAGCGGCCCACCCGGGTCGCCGAGATCCTGAAGTACGAGGACCCGCGGCCGCGCACGGTGGCCACGCTGTCCGAGCCCAGCTTCATCGCGGCCAAGAAGCTGAGCCTGGAGATCTTCCAGCGCGAGGTGCGGCGTTGACGATGCGCCCACCGATCTGCTGATGGCAGCGCCGGCTCGCTAACATCGGCGCCATGCGGCCTCCCCTCGATCCTTCTGCCAACAGCCGCCTCAATCTGGGCGAACAGGTCTACGCCCGGCTCAAGGCCGAGCTGAACGATTTCCAGCTGGTGCCGGGCGACCGCTTCTCGGAGGCCGAGCTGAGCCAGCGCCTGGGCGTCAGCCGCACGCCGGTGCGCGAGGCGCTGTTCAAGCTGCGCAACGAGGGCTTTCTCGACGTGGAGGCCAAGTCGGGCTGGTCCGTGCGGCCCATCGATTTCGGCCGGCTGGAGCAGCTCTACGACCTGCGCGTCATCCTGGAGCTTGCCGCCGTGTCACGGCTATGCGCCCACACCGGCACGCCGCCGCCGGAGCTGGAGTCGCTGAAGGCCATCTGGCTGGTGCCGGCCGCCGAGCGCCTGAGCGATGCGCGCACAGTGGGCCAGCTCGACGAAGCCTTCCACGCCACGCTGGTGCGCGCCGCCGGCAATGCCGAGATGGCGCGCGTGCACTGGGACGTGACCGAGCAGATCCGCATCATTCGCCACCTGGACTTCACACGCGGCCACCGCATCGAGGCCACCTATGTGGAGCACGCCAAGATCCTGCGCGCGGTGATGCAGCGCAAGGTCGAGCAGGCCCAGCTGCTGCTGCGCAGCCATGTCGAGCAGAGCAAGGCCGAGGTACGCAAGATCACGCTGGCGACGCTGCATGAGGCGCGGGAGCGGTCGAAGAACGCCTAGCTCGGGATGCTGGCCGGGCGACTAGCGCGACCCGGGCCAGACCGGGTACTTGCCCGGGTCGGCAGGCCGCGCACGACGCTGGAAGAACTCGGTCTGCTGCTTTTGGTACCGCTTCGCGACCTCGGGCGCCAGCCAGCGATTCACCGCGTTGCGATAGTCCGGCCGGCTTGACGCCTTGGCGATGGCGGCGTCGATCGCGATGATGGCCTTGCGGCCCCATTCGGTGTGCGGGCAGGCGACGCCCACCTGGATGGGCGCGGTGCCGGCCAGCGGCAGCGCCTGGAGCGGCACGCCCTGTTTCACACCGGGGTTGCGCGACTGCAGCAAGGTCAGAACGAAGTCGTATTCGATGAGGTAGTCCGCGCGGCCGAGTCGCAGCATCTTGATCAGGTTGATGCCGCCCTCGGTGGCCAGCACCGCGCGTATGCCGGAGTCGGCGCTGCGCCGGTTCAGCAGTGCGTCGAGCGTTGCCGAATAGCTGCGCTGGGGTATCACCAAGCCACGCAGGTCGGGGCGGTCGAACAGGACGGCCGGCAGAACCTCACCCTGCTCGTTACGCGGCAGCCGCTCGACGGTGTCGGCGCGGGCGAGCAGTTGCAACGGCGGCAGCAGATAGGCCAGCGTGAAGTAGGCAATGCGCTCGCGCTCGGGCGTATGCAGCGCCGAGCCGAAGCAAGCCTGAGCGCCCTCGCTGAGCATCAGCATCGCCCGTGCGGTGTTGGCCACCGTCACCTTGTGCTCCCAATCAGGCATTTCTTCAAAGACGAGCTTGAGGGCCGTGTCGTTGATGCCGTCAGTGAGCCTGCCGTTGACGGGCATGGAGCCGGGGGGCAGATCGAGCACGACCCAGGTCAGGACCGGCTTGCCAGCGGCTTGGGCACCGCACGCCGCCAGCGCCAGCGGCAGGGCCACGAGGCCTTGAAACAAAGACCGACCCAGGAACGATAGAGGCCTGTTCATGGCGCAAGCCTACGCCGTCTGCTTCAGCGGTCTGCGGCGTCTGTCGCCATCCCGAGGCTGAGCCGCAGCTTCTTCGACAGTTTGCCCGCCACCAGCTCATGCGAGCGTTTGACCAATGCCTTCAGCTCTGACAGCGGCAGCGCCTTCGCATCCGACACCGCCACCCAGTGATACCGCGCTGCATACGGCGCCGGCTTGAAGCCGGGCAGGCCGGTCAGTTCCAGGAAGCGATGCTCGTCGACCTTGAAGCTGCAATGCGTCCACTGGCCCGGATGCGGCCCGCCGACGAAGAACATCTTGCCGCCGACGCTGGCGACCCAGTCGGCGCCCCACTTGATGTCCTGCGTGGCGCCGGGCAGGTCCATGGCGAACTTGGCGAGGGCTGAAAAACTCATGGTGCGGCAAGTAGGCAGGGTGACGGCGCATTCTGCCCACGCTGGCCCCGCCCCGGGGTCGTGAATTCCTCCCGCAGCACCGGTCACTTGCTGGCAGTCACCCGGCGCCTGGTCACGGCCGTGGCCACAATCCTTGCATGTCTCCTCGTGACCTCACCGCGCCGGCACTCAGCCCCTTGCAGCAAGGCCTGGCCCTGTTCCACGCCACGCCGCCGGACTACCGGCGTGCCGTCGGCTGCTTTCGCGCCGCCGCAGCTGAGAGCAGCGACCGAGACGGCCTGGCCATGCTCGGCCTGTGCCAGCTCGAAGGCCTGGGGTTGCCCGCCGACGCGGTGCAGGCCCGGGCACTGCTGGAGCAGGCGGCGGCACGCGGCAGCGTCATCGGCCGCTACCAGCTCGGGCGGGTGCTGATGACCGGCCGCGGCGGGCCCAGCGACGAGTCGCGCGGCCTGTCGGCCTATATCGCGGCGGCGGCCAAGAACCATGCCGAGGCCAGCTTCAACCTCGCCAACTGCCTTTACGCCGGTGTGGGCTGCCTGCCCGATCGCCTGGCGGCCAAGGCGCTCTACCTGCGCGCCCGCTCTCTGGGCTGCACGCTGCGGCCCCGGGCCGTGCGGGTGCAACAGCGCGAGCTGAAGGCGGTGCGCGCGCTGGCGCTGCGCTTCGCCGACCCGCACCGGATGATCTTCCTGCTCCAGGAGCGCCAGCAGGAACTGTCGCTGGCGCTGGCCATCACGGAGCCGCAGCAGGGGCCGGGACGCAAGGAGGCCGCAAGGCACCCGCCCTGGCGCCTGGCCGCTGGCGTCGTGGCGGCCATGGCCGGCACGCTGGGCCAGTACCTGCGGCCGACTCCACGCGACGCCGGCCCGACCACCCTCACTTTCTGAAGCCTTCCGGCGCGGACCGGCTGGGTACGATCACCGCATGCCCCCGCGCCCCATCCGCCTGCCGTCGCTCGACGCCCTGCTCGCCTTCGAGGCGGTGGCCCGCACCGGCAGCTTCGAGACCGCCGCCGCCGAACTGGCCCTGAGCGCCAGCGCCGTCGCCAAGCGCGTGGCCGGGCTGGAGGAGCGGCTGGACCAGCCCCTCTTCCTGCGCCAGCCGTCCAGGGGCCTGAGCCTCACGGCGGCGGGCCACGAATACCTGCCTCAGGTGCGCCAGGCGCTGGCGCTGCTGCAGGCCATGCCGATGCACCAGCGCGCCAGCCCGCAGCGGGAGCGCCTGCGCGTCAGCTCCACGCCCACCTTCGCCCGCCAGCTCATCGTGCCCGCCCTGCCCGGCTTCGCGGCCGCCCACCCGCACATCGAGCTGGAGCTGACGCTGTCGGTCCCGCTGCTGGCCGAGGGCGACGCGGGTGCGGACGTGGAGATCCGCCACGGCGCCGTGCCGGATGACATTGCCGTCGACCAGGTGCTGCTGCACGACCGCCTCACCCCGCTGGTCGCGCCGGCCCTGCTGGCCGGCCACGGGCCGCTGGCAACGCCCGCCGACCTGCTGGCCCTGCCGTTGCTGCGCACGCCGCTGCAGCCCTGGGCGCCCTGGCTGCGCGCCGCCGGCTTGGGGCAAGCGCCCGAGCCCGACGAAGGCCCGCGCCTGGTGGACCTGGGCCTGGTGCTGGCCGCCGCCCTGGCCGGCCAGGGCGTTGCGCTGGCGCGGCTGAGCCTGGCCCGCCACGAGCTGGCCGAGGGCCGGCTGGTGCAGCCCTTTGCGCTGACAGTGCCGGCCGAGCGGCACTACGGCCTGCTCATCCACCGCCCGAGTCCGGCGGCCGAGGCCTTCGCGGGCTGGCTGCGGGCGCACTGCCAGGCGCTGGGCACGGAAAACTCTTCCGCCGCCGGCTGAGGTTTTTTCCGGCCCGGGCCGTGCGACCCGGCCTAGCATCGCGGCCATCTCCAGACTCGCCAACCTGCCCGCCGCCATGCCCGTCATCACCTGCATCGAAGACCTGCGCCAACTCGCCGAGAAACGCGTGCCGCGCATGTTCTACGACTACGCCGACTCCGGCTCCTGGACGGAAACCACCTACCGCGCCAACGAGAGCGACTTCAAGGCCATCAAGCTGCGCCAGCGCGTGGCCGTGAACATGGAAGGCCGCAGCACGGCCGTGACGATGGTGGGCCAGCAGGCCAAGATGCCCGTGGCCATCGCGCCCGTGGGCCTGACCGGCATGCAGCACGCCGATGGCGAGATCCACGCGGCGCGCGCGGCCGAGAAGTTCGGCATCCCGTTCACGCTGTCGACGATGAGCATCTGCTCCATCGAGGACATCGCCGAGCACACCTCGTCGCCGTTCTGGTTCCAGCTCTACATGATGCGCGACCGCGAGGCCATGGCCCGCATGATCAACCGCTGCAAGGCCGCGCACTGCTCGGCCTTGGTCCTGACGCTGGACCTGCAAGTCATCGGACAGCGCCACAAGGACCTGAAGAACGGCCTCACCGCGCCGCCACGGCCCACGCTGGGCAACCTCATCAACCTGGCCACCAAGCCGCGCTGGTGCCTGGGCATGCTGGGCACCAAGCGCCACACCTTCCGCAACCTCGTGGGCCATGTGAAGGGCGTCAGCGACATGCGCTCGCTGTCGGCCTGGACGAACGAGCAGTTCGACCCGCGCCTGTCCTGGGCCGACGTTGCCTGGGTCAAGGAGAAGTGGGGCGGCAAGCTGATCCTGAAGGGCATCATGGACGTGGAAGACGCGAAGCTCGCCGTGCAGGCCGGGGCCGACGCCATCGTCGTCAGCAACCACGGCGGCCGCCAGCTGGACGGCGCGCCGAGCAGCATCCACGCGCTGCCGGCCATCGTCGCCGAGGTGGGTTCGCAGACAGAGGTGTGGATGGACGGCGGCATCCGCTCCGGCCAGGACGTGCTGAAGGCCTGGGCGCTGGGCGCACGCGGCACCATGATCGGTCGCGCCATGGCCTACGGCCTGGGCGCCATGGGCGAGGAAGGGGTCGCGAAGGCGCTGGCCATTCTGCACAAGGAGCTGGACGTAACGATGGCCTTCTGCGGCCACCGGGAGCTGGCCAACGTGACGCGCGACATCCTCGTGCCGGGGACCTACCCGACGGCGTGACCGCTCAACGCCCCGGCTCGCGCACACAGGCGCCGTGCAGCAGGTAGGTGCGGCCGGCGCGACGCTTTTGCGTCCGCCAGCGCTCGAACAGCGCCCGGAGTTCCTCGTTGAACTGGTGCGCTTCCGCGGCCGACAGGCGCAGCCGCAGCCACAAGTCGGTCGCATCGGTGCGCGGCTGCGCGGTCACGAGCCGCAAGCGGGGGCCCTCGTCCTCCTCGCACAGCAGCACGCCCTCTGGTCCGCCGGCCTGCGCGAGCGCGGCGCGCAGCTCGCGCGCCATGCGCTCGCCCGGCAGGTCCGTACACCAGCGTGACGGGATGAAGTAGCTGAGCGCCGTGGCACGGTACAGCGGTGACGGACGGCCCGCGCGCGGCGCATGGCCGGTCACCGCCACGAGCCCGCGTTCGCGCAGGCGCTTCAGGTGATGGCTGAGCAGGCTGTACGACAGGCCGGTCACACGGACGAGTTCAGCCATCGCGCACTGCCGCGCAATGAGCGTGGCCATGAGCTGCTGCGCCCCTGGGCGGCTCAGCAAAGCCGCGGCGGCGGCGTCGTCGATGTCGATGCGTTCATGCATGCCGGTCTCCGGTCCAATCCGTACGTAAAGCAGCTTTCTACTTCAATTGCCAGCCTGCTTATTGAAGTTGGCTTGCGTCAGAGTGCTGCACATGAACTTCCATACCGCCCCCATCCCCCGGCCCCGCCTGTCCTGGCTGGCCGGCCTTGTCACCACCCTGGCGGCGCTGGCCGCGCAGGCAGAGCCCGCGTCGCAGCCCGACGCCTGCCTGCAAGCGCGACTGGCCACGCAGCCCGGGTTCTCCGGCGTCGCGCTGCTGCGCCAGGCAGGCCGTACCTGGGTGGCCACCCAGGGTCATGCCGACGCAGCGGGCACCCAGCCCCTGGAGGCGGACAGCCGGTTCAACCTCGGTTCGGCCAGCAAGATGTTCACTGCCGTGGCGGTGGCGCAGCTGGTGGAGCGCCAACGCCTGGCCTTGGACGCGCCCATCGGCCGCTGGGTCGATGGACTCACGCCGGAAGTCGCCGCAGTGACGCTTCGCCAGTTGCTCACGCACAGCGGCGGCCTGGGCAACTTCTTCACGCCGGATCACCTGCAAGCCATGCAGGACGCCCGAACACTCGATGACCTGCGCCCGCTGGCGCAGGACGAACGGCCGGCATTCCCGCCCGGCTCGCGCTTCGACTACTCCAACAACGGTTTCCTGCTGCTCGGCATCGCGGTGGAACGCGCCTCCGGCCAAGCCCTCGGCGACTACCTGCAGCAGCACGTCTTCACACCTGCCGGCATGGACTCGACGTCACTGCTCGCCGAGCTGCCGCGCCGGGCGGCTCAGGGCTTCACGCGCATGCCGGTACTGGGCGTCGCGCCGCCACCGCGAGCACGCGTCGATGCGCCGCCGCCTGGCGGCAATCCGCCCCCACCCAGCGGCCCGCTGCGGCCGTCTGCCGAGGCTCAGCTGCGGGGCTCATCAGCCGGGGGCGCCTTCAGCACGGCGCGCGACCTGCTGCGCTTCTTCGACGCGTTGCGCGACGCGCGCCTTGTCAGCGCGCAAACACTGCACGAGCTGACGAGGCCGCAGATCGAAGCGCGCCCCGGGCAGCACTACGGCCTCGGCTTCGGCGTCGTGCGCTGGGAACAGCACGAAGGCTTTGGCCACAACGGCGGTGCGCCTGGGCTCAACGCCGAGGCGATGGTCTTCCCTGCGGCCGACGTCACGATCGTCGTGCTGGCGAATGGCGATCCTCCCGCGGCCAGCCAGCAGCTGGCGAGCCTGCGGCGTGAGGCGCTGAGCGGGTCCCTGTGCCGTGCACCCGGCTGAACCCGGACTTCAACGCGGCTTCAACGTGACTTCTACTTTTTCAAGCAGCGTGCGGTTGCCGGCCGAAGCGGTGCCGGTGAACTGCACACCGAAGCCGCCCACGGTGCTGGTCACACGGGGCAGCGTCGCGCTGAAGTGAAGCTCGTGGGGCAGCCCGTAGCCGGCCTGCGTGCTGGTTTGCGGAGACCGGGTCGTCACGTCGGCCGACAGCACCTTGCCCACCAGCCGGAACACGAGCTTGGCGCCGGGCATGAACACCGAGCTTTCGACGTAGGCGCCCGGCAGGACCACCGCGGTGCCGTTGACGTATTCCAGCATCGAGACCCGCACCGAGTTGCCCGAAGACGGGATAGGCTGCCCGCCATTCAGCGGGTCACTCGACAGGCGCTGGAACCGCAACGCGTAGCCGGTCCGCGTGGCCGGATCCCACTTGATGTAGACCTCCAGGTATTGGTCTGTCGCGCTGCCGAAGCCCTGGCCGGCGACCTTCTCGGGCGTCAGCTCCAGCGCGAGCGCCATGTCTGAAAACACCCCCTGCGGCTGGTAGAGCAGGCGCGCGCCCTGGGTGGCGGTCGCCAACCCCGGCACAACCACGGCGCCGTCCCGGTCACCGACGACATGGGCCCAGGGCGCCGCCGTGGACGGCACCCAGGCCGGCACCACGTCGCCGGGCTTGATGGTGTCGGCGTACCAAACATCGGGCTGGTTGAGCGCGTGGCCCGCCCAGCTGATGTTGGCGAAGTCGGTGGCGATGACGTGGGGGCGCGGCACGTCGGCGGCAGTGACGGCGCGCGGGCTGGCCACCTCGATGGCGCTGGACGCCGCCGCGCTGAACTCATAGCGCGGCAGGACGACGGCCGTCAGGTAGTGGCCGACATCGCCGGCCGACAAGGCGTAGTTCCGGTACGGCACATTTCGCATCGTCACGGCCACCTGCACCGCCTTCTGCCCCGGCGCGCTGCCGCGGTACCAGGTGACGGTGGACGCGTCGGTGAACGCCGGGTGGTCGTAGGCGAGTTCCAGCCTGGCCAGGCCCGGACTCAGCGCGATGGCCGGCGTGCCCATGACCACGGGCGGGTTGACCGCGGCGGGCTGCACATGCAGCGTCACCTGCGCCACCAGGCCGTTGGGCGCCGTGGCCTTGACGACCGTGTCGATGATGCGGCCCGTCGCGTTCAGCTTCGCCCGCAAATGCAGCTTGCCGTCGCCGCTGTTGGGCAGCAGCGTGAACAGCGACTTGTCGTGATCGAAGCGGATCGCGTCGAAGGCGAACGCATTCGCCGGTGTGAAGGTCGGCGTGATGGCGACCTCGTTGGCCGGGTCGTTCGACTGCAGGCTGCTCGCGCCGGCAGCCATCGTCATCTTGAACGCACTGTCATGCCGGGCCTGCTGGCTCGAGGGGTCCCAGCCGTCGCTGCCCTTGAGCAGGTTGTGCACGTTGTAGGCCTCGCCGACCTTGAAAATCTTCAAGGCCTCGGCGCTCAGCGCCTGCGTGACCTGCGGGTGCCGCGGATCGAAGACGACGGGCGTGCCGTCGGCGTAGCGGTTGTTGTGGACGTAGTGCTTCACGTCGGGGCGCTGGATGTTCTCCCAACGGATTTCCTCCTTCGGGCCCTTGAAGACGTTGTCGATCAGCGCCCAGCTGCCGCCGCTCTTGGAGAACCAGAAGACGGGGCTGTCGTTCAGGAAGTTGAAGGTCGAGTTCAGGAACACCGCCATCGTCGACGAGCCGCCCCAGGACGGGTGGCTGCCGTGGAAGTCGAACGTGCAGTTCTCGAACACGTTCAGCGTGCCGCCGGCAATGGCGTCGTCGGTCAGCTGGAAATACGAATCCTTGAAGTAGGCGCGCACGGGGCCGACGGCGATCAGGTTCAGGAAGCTGACGAAGCGCACGTTCTCGAAGTGGAGGCGGTCCAGCGGGCCGCCAGCGGACGTGATCGTCTGCGCCTGCACGCGCGCGTCGCCGCGGCGGCGCAGGTTTTGCGACGGGTCGCGCGGGAAGACGAGATCGACCGATGCGTAGTTGCCAAAGCTCAGGTGGTAGGCCGAGAAACGGGTGCCGATGCCGATGACGTTCCAGTTGCCGTTGGAGCCCACGGAATGGCCGCGATTGCCGGCGATGCGCACGTCGTCGGCGTTGGACGTGAGGCCCTTGAAGGTCAGGCCCGATTGCGTGAACGAGATGCCGACGAGGCCCGGGTGCGCGGGCGTGTTGGCGTTGTTGGGGTCCTTGTAGTCGTCCGTCCAGTAGACGCCCGGCGTGAAGTTCACGGTCGTGTCGTTGGCAATGTTCGCGGCCTTCAACTCCTGCAGCGTCCTGAAGGTGAAGGCGTTGCGCCGGGCCTCGTCGAGGTAGGCATCGACGACGACGTTGCCCGCCGACAGCGGCACAAACTTGGGCCTCAGCGTGACGCCGGCCTTGACCTTGTCGCGCTTGAAGTCCCACATATAGCCCTCGCCCGCGTCGGCCAGGAACCAGCCGACGAAGTAGTTAGCGGGGCCGCGATCGGGCCTGGCGGGAGCCTGCAGCAAGGCCTGATCGGCAACCCTCACCTGGGTGAGCCGGCCGTCGATGTCGAAGCTCACCAGGTGCTGCGCAGCCGGCGCGGTCGTGACCGGCCCGCTGCCGCAGGCCGCCAGCAGGGTCAGCCAGGCGAGAAGCACTCGGGCGAGGATGCTCACGCTGAGCCGGCGGACGGTCTCGGGGTGCTGGGTCATGTGCGTCTCCACGGCGTTGAATGCCGTGCGGCCGGGACTGTAGTTCTTCGCCATGCGACTGCGCCGCGGTTAGGCTCGCGGCCGGAGGATTCCATGCGCCTGATTCCATTCGCCGGCCTGCTGGCCGCATTGCCGCTGCTGACGGCCCTGGCCCAGCCCGCCATCCCGCCCGGCGCGGCCATCGACGACGAAGCCAGGCGGCTGATGGCCGCGACGCAGGCGCGCGGCATGGCCGTCGCCGTCGTCAACGGCGGTCAGGTCGTGCACGTGGCGGCCTACGGCAGCCGCAACGCCGCCGGCGAGCCCCTGCTGACCGACACCATCATGTACGGCGCCTCGCTGACCAAGGCGGTGTTCGGCTACTTCGTCATGCAGTTGGTGGACGAAGGCAAGCTCGACCTCGACCGGCCGCTGGCCGCCTACCTCGACCGGCCGCTGCCGGAGTACTCCAACGTGTTGACGCCCTACTCCTGGCGGCACCTGGCGGGCGACAACCGCTGGCGCCAACTGACGGCTCGCATGCTGCTGACGCACAGCAGCGGCTTTGCCAACTTCGCCTTCCTGGAGCCCGACCGCCGGCTGCGCATGCACTTCGACCCCGGCACGCGCTACGCCTACTCGGGCGAGGGGCTGATCCTGTTGCAGTTCGTGCTGGAGCGCGGCCTCAAGCTGGACGTGGGCGCGGAGATGCAGCGCCGCGTGTTCGCGCCGCTGGACATGGACCGCACCGGCATGTTGTGGCGCGCCGACTTCCGCCCCAACCTGGCCGATGGCTGGACGCTTGAGGGCAAGGCGGTGCCGCATGACGAACGCAGCAAGGTGCGCGTGGCGGGCTCGATGGACACCACCATCGCCGACATGGCCACGATGGCCGCGGCTTACATCAACGGCCTGGGCCTGTCGCCCGCCGGCGCCGCTGCGCTGACGTCGCCGCACCTGCCGATCACGACGGCCACGCAGTTCCCGACGCTGCAGCCCGAACTCCCGCCGGCGCAGCGCCGCCCCGACCTCGCCGCCGGCCTCGGCGTCATCGCCTTCAACGGGCCGCAGGGGCCGGGCTTCTACAAGGGCGGGCACGACGACATCACCGGCAACACCTGGGTCTGCGTGAAGACGGGCAAGCGCTGCGTCGTCATCCTCGGCAACGACGTGCGCGCCGAAGCCGGTTTCCCGCGCCTCGTCGAGTTCATCCTCGGCGAAACGGGGGCGCCGTGGCGTTGGGAGTATGGGGAGATGGCGTTCGTGCGCTGATCACGCGGCCGCGCGCGGCCCGAACATGATGACGGCCATGCCCGCCAGGCACAGCGCCACGCCTATCCAGTCCGTCATCGTCGGCTTGACCTTGTCCACCACCGTCAGCCAGACGATGGCCACGCCGATGTAGACGCCGCCATAGGCCGCGTAGACCCGCCCGGCCGCCGTGGGGTGCAGGGACAGCAGCCACGCGAACAAGGCCAGGCTGGCCGCGCCCGGCAGCAGCAGCCAGACCGAGCCGCCCTGTTTGAGCCATAGCGAGGGCAGATAGCAGCCGACGATCTCGGCCACGGCGGTGACGACGAACAGGGCGAAGGTCTTGAGCAAGTCCATGCGCGCATTTTGGTCTCGGGGCTTGACCCTCAAGTGGCTTGAGGTCCTACCGTGTCGGACATGGGCGATGCGCCCCGCGACCTGGAGAACTGCAATGACGTCTTGGAAAACTTTGATGGGGCTGATGGGTCTGGGCCTGGCCTGCGCTGCCTGCTGCTCGTTGCCACTGCTGGGCGGCGGCGGCGCCCTGCTGGCGGGCGGCTCGGCGCTGCTGGCCGGCGTGAACGAAGCCTACGCCGCTGCGGCAGTGCTGCTTGCGCTGGCGGTCGTCTCCGGCGGCTTGGCCTGGCGTCGGCGCCGTGCGGCCAGGCGGCGCCCGGCCTGCACTGGCACATGTCAGATCGACTGCTCTTAGCATTGCGGCATGACTGACTTGAAGCTCTCCATCGGCGCCGCCGCCAGGCGCGCGGGCTGCAGCGTGCCCACGGTCCGCTACTACGAAGGCATAGGCCTGATGCCGCTCGCCGTGCGCAGCGATGCCGGCCAGCGCAGCTACGGCGAGGCGGACCTGAAGCGCCTGAATTTCATCCGCCGCTGCCGCGACTTCGGCTTCTCGGTGGAGCAGGTGCGCGAGCTGGTCGGCCTGGTCGATCAGCCCGCACGGCCTTGCTCGGAGGCGCGCGACATCGCCGCCGTACACCTCGCCGCAGTGCGCCGCAAGCGCCAGGAACTGGCGGCGTTGGAAGTCAGTCTGGCGGCCTTTGTCAGCGACTGCGACGCGGCCTGTGCCGGCGGCGCGGTGGTGGACTGCAGCATCCTTGACGAACTTGCGCAGCGCTCACCCGAAACAGCCGCCGCACCGTCGCGCTGCTGCGGTTGAAGCCTCAGCGCCCCGCCGCCGTCACCAGCGCCAGCGCCTCGGCCGCGTTGACCGGCCCCTCGCCAGGCACTTCGACGACGATCAGATAGCCCGCCAGGTCGGCCCGCGTGCCGGCAGCGGCGTAGGTCTGGGCGAGCATGAGGTGGCGGCTGGCCAGCAGGCGGCCGGTGGCCGGGTCCCAGCTCTCGCTGGAGATCATGCAGCCCTGCTGCGGCGTGCCGGGGAAGTAGGACGTGCCGGCGTAGTAGGCCGGGTTGATGGTCGTGCCGTGCAACAGTAACTCATCCCGCCCGGCGCGGCCGGCCAGCCAGGCTTCCTTCAGCGGCGACACGCCACGCCAGCTCTCGGGCAGGAAGCTGTCGTAGACGGCCTCGCTCCAGAACGACTTGTCGGAGGTGTCGACGTGCTCGAACTCGGCCACCGTCGCCTCGACGGGCAGCTTGCTGTGCAGATAGGGCGTGGGCCCGATGTTGGGGTTAGTGGCCGTGCCGGCGCCCACCAGGGTGAACAGGCCCTGCGGCGTGTTGCCGTTGGTGATGGTGCCGGGCAGGCCGGTGCGCGCCAATGCGAGCTGCGGCGAGGTGAAGGGCTGCCCGGTGGCGTCGCGCACGAAGCGGCCATCGGCGGCGCGCACCAGCACCAGGCCCATCTGCTGGCGGCCGGGGCGCTGCAGGCTGTAGAGCACCGGGAAGCCCGGGCGCAGCGGCGCGGCCAGCAGTTCGGGCAGCGGCGGCGGCACGGCGGCCGAGGGGCTCAGCCTGCGCATCAGCGCGGTCAGGCGCGGGTCGTCGGCCCAGGCCGGGAACTGCTGCGGCACCAGCGCGCGCAGGCGGTCGGTAGCGGCGCCATCGGCCAGCAGCAGCGTGTAGGCGGCAATGGCAAAGGGCTTGCTGGCAGTGAGCTGGGGCAACAGCGGCCAGATCAGCGGTGCGACGTCAGTGGCGTACAGCGTGTGCGCGGCGGTCAGCAACGCGCGCTGGAACTCGGGGTCTTGCTGGCCCAGCGTAGGCAGCGTATCGAGCAAGAGTGGGCGGGCGGCGGGGATCTCGGCGTTGTACTGGGCGACGAGGTCGAACAGCTTCGGCAACGCCGCATCGCGCTCGGGGCCAGGAGGCAGCGCGATGCGGGCGCGGATGTCGGCCAGCGCGGCCTCGCGCAGAGCGCGTTCGCCGTCGGTCGACATGCCCGGCCAGGCAAAGTCGGCTGGCTGCAAGGCCAGCAACTCGGCGGCGGTGTAGCGCTTCTCGGCGGGTTTCTGTTGGGGTTGCAGCGGCGCGCAGGCCACGAGGGCCAGCGTCAACAAGGCGAGCGTCAACCGGGATGTCAGGCGAAGTTTCATGGCGGCGATGATGGCCCCTGTCGAAATCAGGGCGCCTGCTTCGTCGTAGTGTCAGGCATCCCTCTCAGCCCCATCTCAAGGAGACGACCCGATGAAACACCTGCCGTTGATCGCCCTGCTCGCCACCACGCTCGCGCAAGCCGCGCCAGTCACCTACGACATCGACCCGACGCACACCTATCCCAGCTTCGAGGCCGACCACATGGGCCTGTCCGTCTGGCGCGGCAAGCTGAACAAGAGCAGCGGCAGCATCGTCTACGACAAGGCCAACGGCAGCGGCAGCGTGGACGTGCAGATGGACCTGGCCAGCATCGACTTCGGCCTGGACGCGCTGAACGCCTGGGCGCGCGGCAAGGATTTCTTCAATGTCGAGAAGAACCCCAGCGCCGCGTTCAAGGGCCGTTTCGAAGGCAGTCTTCCCGCTAAATTGGTCGGCGAGCTGACGCTGAACGGCCGCACCAAGCCCGTCACGCTGGTCATCAATCAGCTCAAGTGCATCCCTCACCCGCTGCACAAGCGCGAGCTGTGCGGCGCGGATGCGTCGGGCAGCTTCAACCGCGACGACTTCGGCCTCGGCGCTGGCAAGGACTGGGGCTTCAAGATGGAGGTGCAGCTGCGCATCCAGGTCGAGGCCATCGCGAAAGAGTAAGGCCGGAAACAAAAGACCGGCCACGAAGGGCCGGTTCTTCGCTGGGCGCATGAGGCGTTACTTCACACCCATCTCGTCTAGCAGGCGCGTGGTCTTGTCGACCGTGCTCATCTGCCACAGCATGTAGCGCGAATCGAGGGAGATGCTGCGGACCATCTTGGGGTTGAAGTCCCAGTCGGAGATGACGGCGTCCAGCGTGCCGTCGAACAGCAGGCCAACGAGCTCGGCCTTCTTGTTCAGCACCGGGCTGCCCGAGTTGCCGCCCGTGGTGTCCAGCGTGGACAGGAAGTTCACCGGCACCGAGTTCAGCGACTTGACGCGATAGTCGCCAAAGTTGCGCGCCTTGATGGCGGCCAGTTGCTCAGCCGGCGCGTTGAACTCGCCACCGGCTTCGTCCGGGCCCTTGTGCTTGGCGACGATGCCGTCCACCGTCGTGAACGGCGTCCAGTTGCTGCCGTCGGCGCCGGGCGTGCGGCCCTGCACCTTGCCGAAGCTGATGCGCAGCGTGTTGTTGGCATCGGGGTAGACGGCTTCGCCACGGCTCGCGTTGTAGTCGATCAGCGCCTGCTGCACGCCGGCGTAGGCCTTCTGCAGCTTGCCGGCGAGTTCCTTGTCGCGGTTCTCCAGGCGGCGGTCGTCGTCGTACAGCGCCACGGCGGCGCGGATGAAGGCGTCGTCGCTGGCCTTGAAGGCCGCCACGTCCTTGTCCAGCCAGGTCATGCGGAAGGCGGTGTCGGCGAGCTTGCTGCCGGCGTAGACCTTCTCCAGCGCGGCATGCACGCCGGCTTCGTCCTGACCGGCCTTCAGGCCAAGCACGTTCACCCACACCGGGTTCAGCGTGTTGGCGGGCTGGGCGAGGTACTGCGCCAGGAAGTGGGCAGCCACGCGCTTGTCGGTCTGCTCGTCGTAGCGGCGGTCCAGCGACTGCTGGCTGGCGCGCACGCGCGGCAGGTCGCGGTCCTGATAGCCGGTCTTGCGCTCGGCGTCCGGCTTGGTGCGCTCCTGGGCGACGAGGTAGAGCTGGCGCGCAGAGGTCAGCAGCGCCGGCGTCATGAAGTTGCCCAGGTACTCGACGCGCTGAATGGCCTGGCGCTCGGCCAGCAGGCTCTCGGTGGCGGCCACGTCGGCGCCGTAGCGCGCCTTGCGCTCGGGTGACGCGTTGACCCAGGCCTTGAGCTTGCCGAAATCGGCCTGCTTGCGGGCCAGGATGTCGCTGCCGTCGTAGCTCTGCTGCTGGCCTTCCAGGTTCTTGTAGTAGTTCTGCAGGCCCTGCATGCGCGACGCCATCTTGATTTCACCGTCACGGCGGCCGGCGGTCTCGGCCTTGATGAGGGCGATGGCTTCGCCCATGGCCTTGGCCAGCGCCGGCTGCTGCCAGCCGAAAGCGAAGTCGACCTCGGTGGGCAGGCGGTGGCGGTTGGTGTGGCCCGGGTAACCGGCCACCATGACGAAGTCGCCGTCGTTCAGTGGGCTGGTCTTGGGCGAGGCGACCTGCAGGTGATGCTTGGGCGCGTAGGGCTTGTTGTCCTTGCTGAACTCGGCCGGCTTGCCGTCCGGGCCTACGTAGGCACGGTAGAAGCTGTAGTCGCCGGTGTGGCGCGGCCACATCCAGTTGTCGGCATCGCCGCCGAACAGGCCCACGCCCGTGGCGGGCGCATGCACCAGTCGCACGTCGCGGATCTCGAGTTGCTTGATGAGCTGGTACTGCAGGCCATCGAAGAAGGGGTAGACGTTGCAGCGGTGGCCGGCATCGGCCTCGCAGGCGGCGACGAGCTTCTTGCTGGTCTCCTCGATGGCATCGGTGCGCGCCTTGCCGGTCAGGGCCACAGTCCTGGCGTTCAGCACGTCGGCCGTCACGTCCTTCATGTCGACGGTGACAAGGATGCGGCTGCCGGGCGCGGCGGGCAGCTCATCGGCCAGCGTCGTCGCGTAGAAGCCCGTCTTCAGCAGGTCGCGGTCGGGCTTGGAGTTGTACTGGATGCTGCCGTAGGCGCAGTGGTGGTTGGTGACCGCCAGGCCCTGGGCCGACACGAAGCTGGCCGTGCAATTGCCCAGCGAAACGACGGCGCCCATCGGGAAGGCGGTCAGGTCGTTGAGCTTGGCCGGATCCAGCGCCAGGCCGCCGGCCTTCAAGGCCTTGGCGATCTGCGGCAGCTGCTTGGGCATCCACATGCCTTCGTCGGCATGGGCGGTGGTAGCAGCCAGGGCGGCGGCGGCCAGTAGCGAGAGGGAGAAGCGGGTCATGAGGCGGTCGGCTGAAAAGCGAAACCGCGAGGTTACCCCGCGAGGCTCAGAACCACCGGGTGAGGAAAGACAGGCTTCGCCTCCGGGAAAGCCCGAGGTTCAGCTCAATGGGCTAGACCAATCCACTCGCCGGCCGCTTGATAGGCCTCGAACAGCTCGAGCGCCAGTTCGCGCAGGCCCGGGTGGTCGCTGGCGTGGCCGTCCGCCAGGCGCTCGTAGGCGTAGTGGCGGTCGTAGAGCATGCGGGTGGGGTTGATGGCCAGGCCGGCGTCGTTCATCAGCTGGCCGAAGCGCAGCAGATCGCCGGTCTTGACCGGGCCGCTGGTCGCGCCCGACACCGTCAGGCCCAGGGCACGGATGTCGCCCAGGTGCACGCCCTGCGCGATCTTGAGGCCGCTCCATGCATGGCCCGGATCGCCCAAGCCGCGGGGTTCATCGGCGGGGACGGGGATCAGGTGCAGGGGGATGAGCATGTGGGCCTCGGCGGACTTCTGGTGTGAAGCCATGGTGCCGGGGCCTCGGCAAAGCGAAGGCCGGATAAAGCCCGAAATGACCTGGCTAACTGCCGCTGATGCCGCTCAAGTTCCGTTGAACTGCAAATCGAGATCGCCGTGGGCGTAGATGATGACGCCCGTATCTGTCTCGGTGACGCGGTGGCCCGTACCCGCCGGGGCGAGCTGGTAGTCGCCCGCCTGCAGCAGCAGGTCGTCCAGGAAGATCTCGCCCTGCACCGTCATGCATTCCTCGTCATGCCCGTGGCCGTGGCCGGGCACCTTGGCGCCGGGGTCGGCGCGGTAGAGCAGCGCCGCCTCGCCGCCGGCCGTCCACAGCACGCGGCGGGCGATGCCGGGCGCGAACTCGGGCCAGCCGGCCTCGCGGTCACGCACCAGCGTGCGTTCGGCGCCCTGCCCTTCGGCCTCGCGCACAAAGACATGGGCGCCATCCGCACTGGCCAGCACCGTTGCGCTGCCGGCGGGCAGCAGCAGGAAGTCGCGCAGGTCCAACAGCTCGCCGTCGACCTCGACACTGCCACGCAGCACAAGGAACTCGCGCAGGCCGCTGGCCGGCAGCGACAGGCGGGCGCCGGCCTGCAGTTCGATGACGCTGGCCGCACGCGGCTCGCCCGGGCGCGGGGCACGGTCGGCGGGTGCGCGATAGAGCCAGCGCTGCTGCACGCCGTCAGCCAGGGCTTGCGCCTCGGCCTTGCGGCGGCGCACGGTCACCATGCCCTGCTCGGCCTTCAGGGACTGGGCCAAGCGTTCGCCCAGGCGCTCGCCGAGCCGGCCGGGCAGGCCAGGCACGGGAGCATCCCAGGCGCGGGCGAAGGGTTCGCTGAGCAGGGGGCTCAGGTCGTCGTCGTTGGAATTCGTCTTGGTGGACATGGTGGTCATCGCGTCACCTCAGGCCGGCAGCGCGTGCGCGCCAGTGTCACCGAGCGTCTCGCGCAGCGTGATCAGCGCGCGGCGGATCTGGGATTTGACCGTGCCGAGCGGCAGATGCGTCTGGCTGGCGATCTCCTCGTGCGACAGGCCGTTGAAGAAGGCCAGCGCCACGAGCTGGCGCGGCTGGGGCTTGAGCAGCAGCAGCGCGCGATGCAGCTCGGCATGGCCCTGGGCCACGGCCAGCAGTTCATCGCCCGACTCGGTGGCCGGGGCAGCAACCGGCGAAGCCTCCTCGTCCAGCTCTTCATGCTGGAAGCGGGCCTCGCGGCGGATGGCATCGATGGCGCGCGAACGGGCCATGCCCAGCAGCCAGGTCAGCGGCCGGCCGCGTGCGGCGTCAAAGCGCGGCGCCTGGCGCCAGACCTGGAAATAGACCTCCTCCGCCACCTCCTCGGCGAGCTGCGAGCGCCGCACCAGGCGCAGCACCAGGCCGTAGACGCGCGACAGCGTGGCTTCGTACAGGCCCAGCAGAGCGCGCTCGTCGTGGTCGACGATGCCGGCGATCCAGGCTTCCAGTTGGCTGTCGTCCGGCGCCGGGCAGCCGGGCATGCGGGCGGCCGCCTGAACTTCCGGGCAGGCCTCGACCGCGTCGCCGTCTTGCGGTTCAGCGTCGTCGAACAACAACGCCACCTCGGGCGGAGAGTCGTCGGGCTCTATCGGGTGTGGAAGGGCCATGTCAAACCTCAAACCAGCAGTTGATCCGCATGCGGCTCGGCGCCGCGCAGGAAGATGGTGGCACCGGTGTCGGTGGTGATGCTGGCATGCAGCGTGCCCGCCCGCGCCAGGTGATAGCCGCCAGCGGCCACCTCCACGCGGCTGCCCACCTTGAGCACACCGTCCAGCACCACACATTCCTCGTCCACCTCATGGCGGTGCGCCTCCAGGCGGGCGCCGGGCGAGAAACGCAGCAGATAGCTCAGAATGCCCTCGTTCTCATGCAGCACCTTGATCTGCACGCCGTCCACGAAGGGCCGCCAGCCCGCCGCGCCCGGGGGCACGGTCAGGTGGCGGTTCTCGGTGTCGGCCACGCGCTCCAGCAGGCGGCGGCGGATGGCGCGGGCCTGGATGGGGGTGGCGGAGGACGAGGTCATGAGTGGTGTACGCAGCGGACTTGAATCCGGATGCAGCGTACTCCTTCACTGTGGCTAGCATCCACGCCACGACGCCGGTCGTATTCCTTTCACATGACCCAGATCGCTTACTTCGACCTCGTCAGCCATTGGCGCCTGGATGCGCCGGTATCGCATGTCTGGCGGGCCATCACTGAAACCGAGCACTGGCCCCGCTGGTGGCCGGGCGTGGTGGGCGTGCAGAAACTGCGCAGCGGCGACGGTACGGGCGTGGGGCTGCTGCAGGAAATCACCTTCCGCACCGGCCTGGGCTACCGGCTGCACCTGCAGCTGGAAGTGACCGAGGTGCTGAAGGAAGACCGCCTGCGCGCCAAGGCGGCCGGCACACTGGCGGGCGAAGGCATCTGGCTGATGAAGCAGGCCGCCGCCGAGGCGGGCGGGCACACCGACGTGACGTTTGTGTGGCGCGTCACCCTGCCGCCGGGCATCCTGCGCTGGACGGCGCCGCTGCTGGGGCCGCTGTTTCGCTGGAATCACAAGCGGGTGATGCGGGCGGGGCGGATGGGGTTGATTCAGTATCTGGCGTTGATGGTTGGCTGAGCTGGTTGGTGGCATGCTTCGCGGCGTTCAGACAGCCGCATTTGGAGCCACGCCCATGAAGATCAACGGAGCCTGCCACTGCGGCGCCATCGCGTTCACGGCCGAGATCGACACGTCACGCGTCGTGGTCTGCCACTGCACGGACTGCCAGGTGATGTCCGGCGCGCCTTTCAGGGCGATCATTCCTGTGCCCATCGAGAACTTCTCGCTGCTCAAGGGCACACCCAAGAGCTACATCAAGGTCGCGCAGAGCGGCAACCGGCGAGCGCAGGTGTTTTGCGCAGACTGCGGCACGGCGCTGTGGGGCACATCAGCCGAGAACCCCACGGCGCTGGGGATCCGGCTGGGCTGCGTCGAGCAGCGCGCCCAGCTCAAGCCGGGTCGCCAGGTCTGGCAGCACTCCGAGCAGCCGTGGGTGGACGAACTGCGTGACGTGCCAGGGTCGCCTCAGCAGTAGTCGGCTCAGGCTTTGGGCAATGTGACCCCGACCTGCCCCTGGTACTTGCCCTTGCGGTCCTTGTAGCTGACCTCGCAGACCTCGTCGCTCTCGAAGAACAGCACCTGGGCGCAGCCCTCGCCCGCGTAGATCTTGGCCGGCAGCGGCGTGGTGTTGCTGAACTCCAGCGTCACATAGCCTTCCCACTCGGGCTCGAAGGGCGTGACGTTGACGATGATGCCGCAGCGGGCATAGGTGCTCTTGCCCAGGCAGACGGTGAGCACGTTGCGCGGGATGCGGAAGTACTCCATCGTGCGCGCCAGCGCGAAGCTGTTGGGCGGGATGATGCAGACGTCCTTGTTGATGTCGACGAAGCTGTTCTCGTCGAAGTTCTTTGGGTCCACCACCGTGCTGTGGATGTTGGTGAAGACCTTGAACTCGGGCGCGCAGCGGATGTCGTAGCCATAGCTGCTGGTGCCGTAGCTGACGATCTTGCGGCCGTCCTGCTCGCGCACCTGGCCGGGCTCGAAGGGCTCGATCATGCCGTGCTCCGCGCACATGCGGCGGATCCATTTGTCGCTCTTGATACTCATATTGATCCTCTTAGAAATCCGTAGTGCATTCCCAAGCGGCTGCCATGGAACCGGCTTTGCCGGGCCATCGGCTGCGCCCCTTGAGGGGACCGGCGAAGCCGGTACGGGGTGGTCTCATTTCGGCAGGGCCCCGTCGAAATACATGCTGCCGTCGAGTTCAAGGATGAAGCCCCTGACCGACGCGCGCTCCGGCACGGCGGGCTGGCCGTAGGCGATGGGGGTCCAGGGCAGTTGCTCCATCGCCAGGCGCTGGGCTTTGGCGTAGATGGCCTTGCGCTCGTCCTGCTTCAACGCCTGGCGGGCCTCGGCCAGCAGCTTGTCGTAGGCCGGATTGCACCAGAAGGTGCCGCTGGCCGCGCCGCAGGCGAGCTGGCCTGCCGTGCCGGCGGGTTCGGGGTCACCGTTCCAGCCCACGAGCGCCGCGTCGTGCTCGCCGGCATCGATGCGGCGCAGGTACTCGCCCCACTCGTAGGTGACGATGCGCGCCGTGACGCCGACCTTGGCCCAGTCGGCCTGGATCATCTGCGCCATCAGCTGGCCGTTGGGGTTGTAGTTGCGCACCACCGGCATGGCCCACAGCGTGAGCGTGAGCGGCAGCACGCCGGCCTTCTGCAGCAGCGCGCGGGCCTTGGCGGGGTCATGCGGCACGGGCTTGAGCGTGGCGTCATGCGCCCAGTTGGCGGCCGGGATGGGGCTGGTGGCCAGCGTGCCGACGCCGCCGTAGACGGTGCGCAGGATGGCCGCCTTGTCGATGGCCATGTCCAGCGCCTGGCGCACTTCCAGCTTCGCAGTGGCCGGGCGCCTGGTGTTGTAGGCCAGGATGCCCACGTTCATGCCCGGCGTCGTGGCGAACTTGATGGCGGGGTCCTTCTTCAGCTCGGCCTGCTCGATGGGGCCGACCGGGTAGGCGATGTCGCACTCGTTGCGCTTGAGGCGCTGGGAGCGCACGTTGGCGTCGGGCGTGATGGCGAAAACGAGCTGGTCGGCGCGCGGCACCTCGTTCTTGCGCCACCAGTCCGGGTGTTTGGTGTAGCGGATGATGCTGTCGAGGCGAAAGCTCTTGAGCTGGAAGGGGCCGGTGCCTATGGGCAGCTGGGCGATGCGCTGCGGCGTGCCGGCCTTGAGCAGTTGCGCGCCCAGTTCGCTCGACTGGATGGCCGCGAAGGCCAGCGTCAGCGCATGCAGGAAGGACGCGTCGCGCTCGGCCAGCGTGATGCGCACCTGGTGCTCGCCGAGCTTCTCGACCTTCTGGACGAGCTTCTCCCAACCGTAGGACGCGACATAGGGCGACACGCCAGGCAAGGCCTTGGCGAAGGCGCTGTCACGGTTGAGCAGGCGGCCGAAGGTGAAGAGCACGTCGTCGGCATTGAACTCGCGCGTGGGCTTGAACTCGTCGCCGGACTGCCAGGCCACGCCGCGCCGCAGGTCGAAGGTGTAGGCCAGGCCATCGGGGCTGATCGTCCAGGTGGCGGCGAGGCCGGGGATGAACTGGTCGGTGCCGCGCCTGATCTCGACGAGCGTGCCGAAGATGGGCAGGTGGGCGACGTGGTCGATGCCGCTGTCGGTCATCGACGGGTCGAAGGTCTTGGGGCTGCCGGCGGCGCAGAAGCGCAGCGTGGTGTCAGCGCTGGCCAGCAGGGGCAGCGCAAGCAGCAGCGCGGCCAGCCGTCTCACTTCAAGACCTCGGCGGCGGGTACGAAGGGCAGGATGCCCATGGATTGGTAGAGCGCGGCAGGTGACAGCGCCTTGTCGCCCTGGATGACCAAGGCCACGCGGCGGATGGCACGGATGTCGGCCACCGGGTCGCCATCCACCAGCAGCAGGTCGGCGCGCTTGCCGCGTTCGATGCTGCCAATCTCACCCAGCCGGTCGCTGTACTTGGCGCCGTTCCAGGTCGCGATCTTCAGCGCCTGGGCGGCCGGGATGCCGGCTTGTACATACAACTCCAGCTCACGCTGGAAGGCGAAGCCGGCCGTCGCATCGGTGCCGGCCACCAGCGGGATGCCGGCCGCGTGCATGCGGCGCAGCAAGTCCATCATGACCTTCCAGCTCGTGCCCCAGCGCTTGGCCTTGGCGTCGTCCATGTCGACCTCGGCCGACAGGAAGCTGCGCTGCACGACGGCCGGCAGGTTGGCCGCCACCATCGCGTAGCTGGGGCTGGGCTGGCCCTGGCGCTGGGTGTAGGTGGCCTCGAAGGTGGTCATCGTCGCGTCGACGACGGTGCCTTTCTTCTTCAGCAGCGCGATGAAGTCCTGTGTGCGGCGGTCGTTGAGCTTGAGGTCGGCCGCCTTGTCGCCGACGAGGTTGAAGCGCAGCAGCGTGCGCGTGTCGTCGCCCTTGCCGACGAGGAAGTTCAGCGTCACCTGGTTGATGTGGTGCAGCTCGTCGTAGCCCGCCTCGACGGCCTGGGCCGCCGTCATGAAGGCCGGCACATGGCCACCGGTGCGCAAGCCCAGCTCGCGCGCCCGGGCCACCATGGGCTTGACCCACTCGGGACGGATGGAGTTGTAGAGCTTGAGCTGGCGGTAGCCGTGGGCGGCATACCAGTCGATGGCGGCGAGGGCGCCCTCCAGGTTGTCGGGCACGAAGTCGGCCTGCATCGAGAACGGGCTCTTGCCCTCGATCAAGCCATTGGCAGAGATGCGCGCGCCGAGCACCTCACCGCGCTCGATACGGCCGCGCAGTTCCGCCAACTCGGCGTTGTTGTTGCCCACATCGCGCACCGCCGTCACGCCGGCAGCCAGGTTCAGCAGCAGGTCGCCCGGCGTGACGTGGGCATGCATGTCGACGAAACCGGGCAGCAGCGTGCGGCCCTTGCCGCTGATGCGCTGGGCCGGCGCGGCCGTCTTCAGGCTGCCGGGCTTGGCGATGAAGGCGATGCGGCCTTCCTGCAGATAGACGTCGGACGGGCCGCGGAGTTGCGCCGCCTGCGAGTCGAACCAGCGCACGCCCTCGATGACGGTCAACCCAGGCAGCGGCTGCGGCAGCTCCTTGGCGATGCGCTGCAGATGGGCGAGTTGCGCGGCCTTCTGCGCATCGCCGAGGCGGTCCAGTTCGCCCTCGAAGCCTTGCAGCACCGTGCCGCCCCAGCCGGGATCGACCTTGGCGAAGAGGGCGCGGTTGTCCTCGCGCAGCCACAGATAGCTGGGCTCCAGCTCCATGCCGGTGATGGCGTAGAGGCCGATCTCGTAGGCCTGCCCCGGCACGGGCAGGCGCTGCACCCGCTCGATGGACAGCCGCCCTGCGGGCAGCACCTCGGTGCGAGGCGTCTTGGCGGCGAGCAGGCTCTGCGCCAGCCGCGCGGCCCAGGCCGGGCTGCCCTGCACGGGCAGGTAGACGGCATCGCGGGCCAGGCCGGGCCGCTCACCGCTGTCCACGGGCGAGCGCCACACGGCCTTGCCATCGGCCTTGCGTTCGAAGCTCTCGGCGATGCGCGCGCCGTAAGTCGCCACGCCCTCGGTGCGGTAGGCCAGCCAGGCGCCGTCGGGTGCGAACTCCAGCGTCTCTTTCTGGTCAGGGCCGCGGCCGTTGTTGCGATAGCTGTAGTCCGTCTCCAGCTTGCCGGCGCTCTCGGTCGCTTTCAGATGGCCGCAGGGCGTCTTCACGCAGAGGACCGTGTAGGTCTGGGTCTGCGCTTGGGCCGCGCCAGCCGTCATCAACAGCGCGGCCAGCAGGGTGGGCAACAGCTTCATGGGCGATCCCCGGGACGTTTAGGTGGAGCGCACTGTACTTAGCGTGGCACACCCTTGTTCGCCAGCATGTCCGCCCGCTCGTTGCCCGGGTCGCCCGCATGGCCCTTGACCCAGCGCCAATCCACGGTGTGCAGCTTGCGCAACGCGTCCAGCCGCTGCCACAGGTCGGCGTTCTTCACCGGCTTGCCGTCGGCTGTCTTCCAGCCACGGCGCTGCCAATTGATGATCCATTCGGTGATGCCCTTCCGCACATATTCGCTGTCCAGGTAGACGACGACATCGCAGCTGCGCTTGAGCGAGGCCAGCGCCTCGATGGGCGCCATCAGCTCCATGCGGTTGTTGGTCGTCTCGCGCTCGCCGCCGAAGAGTTCCTTGTCGTGTCCGGCGCTGTGCAGCCACGCGCCCCAGCCGCCGGGGCCCGGGTTGCCCTTGCAGGCGCCGTCGGTGTAGATGGTGACCTGCGGGCGCTTGATGGCGAGGGCAGGCTTGGTGGCTTCAGTCATGCTTCTTGTGGTTGTTGTTCAGCGCAACGGCAGGCGACTTCTTGGCCGCCGCGCGCGAGTTCTTGGCCAAACCGATCATGCGCATGCCGTGCACGCGCTTGACCGCCTGGATGAAATACACGGCGCCCAGCACCGGCCACCAGCGCGAGCCCACGCCCTCGGTCCACTGCCAGCGGTCCAGCCAGGCCTCGCTGCGCAGCGGCGGGCGGTAGACGCCAAAGCGCGCCGCCTCGACCTCGAAGCTCAGCAGTTTGAGCCAGTCGCGCAGCCGCCAGTAGCCGATGAACTCGCCGTCCGGCCCGAGATCGGGCAGATACGGCTGGCCACGGCGCCTGAACCGGCCCAGGTTCTGGCGCAGGCCCCAGAGGCTGGCCGGGTTCAGGCCGAAGACGATGAGCCGCCCCTCGGGCCGCAGCACGCGCTCCACCTCGCGCAGCAGCGCATGGGCGTCGCCGGCGAGTTCCAGCGAGTGCGGCAGCAGCACCAGGTCCAGGCTGGCGCTGTCAAAAGGCAGGGCCTCGAAGTCGCAATGCAGGTCTACGCCGGCCAGCCAGCGATGCGGCATGCGGTTGGTTTGAAGACCGTTCAGTTCGGGCATGCCGAGCTGCAGCGCGTGGAAGCCGAACAGGTCGGCCACGGCCACGTCGACCTGGGCCTGCTCCCAGCCCAGCAGGTATCTGCCCGGCGGGGTCTGCAGCCAGGCTGCCAAATCTATAATCGACCCTTTACTGGTGACGCTCACGTTGACGCTCACGCCTCTCCCCGCTTTCGACGACAACTACCTCTGGCTGCTGGACAACGGCCGTGAGGCCTTGGTCGTCGATCCCGGCGACGCGCTTCCGGTGGCCGCAGCCCTCGACGCCCGCCGCCTGACGCTCGCCGGCATTCTATTGACCCACCACCACGCCGACCACGTCGGCGGCGTCGACGCGCTGCGCCCGCGCCTGCAAGGCCCCATCTACGCCCCGGCCCACGAGAAGATGCCGGAGCCCGTGACGCGCGCCGCAACTTGGATTCAGGGCGGCGACACGGTCGAGCTGCTGGGCCTGCGCTTTGCCGTCATGGACGTGCCCGGCCACACCGCCGGCCACATCGCCTACTTCGCTGAAGTGCCAGGCGCAGACCCCCTGCTCTTCTGCGGCGACACGCTCTTCAGCGCCGGTTGTGGCCGCTTGTTTGAAGGCACGCCGGCGCAGATGCACGCCTCGCTGCAATCCCTGGCCGCGCTGCCGGCCGAGACGCGCGTCTGCTGTGCCCATGAATACACGCTGTCCAACCTGCGCTTTGCGCGCGAGGTGGACCCGACCAACGCGGCGCTGGCCGCCTACACCGCCTGGTGCGAGACCGAGCGCGCCGCCGGCCGGCCGACGCTGCCCGGCCGCGTCGGCACCGAAGCCCGCATCAACCCCTTCCTGCGCTGCGCCGACCCCGCGCTGCGCGAGGCCGCGCGGCGCCATGCGCCCCTGAAACTCCCGACCGCGCCCAGCCCGGTCGACGTCTTCGCCACGCTGCGCGAATGGAAGAACGGATTCCGATGACGCTGATTCACCGACTCTCTCCTCTCGTGTTGGCCGTTTTGCTTGCCGCATGCGCCACCACCACCCCGCCCCCGCTGGACGAAGCGCCGGCCACACCACCCTCTTCACCTGCCCTGCTCGCCCAGGCCAGTGCCACGTCTGAACCCGCCGCGACGCCGGTCGCCGTGCGCGCCGTGGCCGCCGGGCTGCTGGAAGACAACCTCCGCCCCGGCGAGAAGATCGACCTCGACGCGCCCGATGCCAGCGCCGACCTCTGGGCCCGCCTGCGCACCGGCTTCCAGCTGCAGGACCTGGACGACGACTGGGTGCGCAAGGCCGAGGGCTGGTACAGCGCCCGGCCCGACTACGTCGAGCGCATGACGACGCGCGGCAGCCGCTACCTTTTCCACATCGTCGACGAGGTCGAGAAGCGCGGCATGCCCGCCGAGCTGGCCCTGCTGCCCTTCATCGAGAGCGCCTTCGTCACGCACGCCGTGTCCAGCGCCAAGGCCACCGGCATGTGGCAGTTCATGCCCGCCACGGGCCGCGACTTCGACCTGAAGCAGAACATCTTCCGCGACGACCGCCGCGACGTGCTGGCCTCCACCCGTGCCGCACTCGACTACCTCGGCCGCCTGCACAAGCAGTTCGGCGACTGGCACCTGGCACTGGCTGCCTACAACTGGGGCCAGGGCAATGTGAGCAAGGCCATCGCGCGCAACCAAAAGCTCGGCCTGCCGACCGACTACGCCAGCCTGAAGATGCCGGACGAGACGCGCTACTACGTGCCCAAGCTGCAGGCCGTGAAGAACATCGTCCTCCACCCCGACCGCTACGCGCTGGCGCTGCCGACGGTGGCCAACCACCCCTACTTCCTGAGCGTGAAGATCGAGCGCGACATCGACGTGGCGCTGGCCGCCGAGCTCGCCGGCATCACGCTGGAGACCTTCCAGCAGTTCAACCCGCAGATGAACAAGCCTGTCATCCTGGCCGCCGCCACCTCGCAGGTGCTGCTGCCTTATGACCAGGCCAGCGCCTTTGCCGAGAACCTGGCCCGCCATGGTGGCCCGCTGGCCACCTG
This sequence comes from Roseateles sp. P5_E8, assembly GCF_054177665.1. NCBI lineage: Bacteria > Pseudomonadati > Pseudomonadota > Betaproteobacteria > Burkholderiales > Sphaerotilaceae > Roseateles > Roseateles sp. P5_E8. The sequence continues at coordinate 34,231 of NZ_JBGCUM010000001.1, forward strand.
GACGGCCTGGGTCGTGCCCAAGACCATGAGCCCGTCGGAAGCCGCCAAGCGCACAGGCATGGCCGAGTCGGCGCTGCGCGAAGTCAACCGCATTCCGCCCAAGATGGTCGTCAAGGCCGGCTCCACGCTGCTGGTGCCACGCGGCGCGCATGTGCACGACGACGTCTCCGAACGCCTGGCAGACAGCGCCAGCCTCAACCTCGCGCCCGACGCGCCGCCGCTGCGTCGCGTGAGCCTCAAGGCTGGCAAGGCGGACACCGTCAGCACCATCGCAGCCCGCTACAAGGTCCGCACCGAGCAGGTGGCGCAGTGGAACAAGGTCGGCAACTCGGCCCGCTTCAAGCCGGGCCAGGCGGTCGTCGTCTACACCGCCTGGCAGCCGTCGGTGGCCAAGGCCACGGTGGCCGCACGCCCGGTCGCCAAGGGCAAGACCAACAAGACGGCGAAGACCGTGACCGCGCGCGCCGCCAAGCCGGCCGCGCCGCGCACCCTCGCCAAGGACCGTGGCGGCAAGGGCCGCAACAACGTGGTCGCGTCGGCGGCGCCCTAAGCGACGAAGTAGAGCGCCACGCTGGCGCCGATGCCGCCGAGCCACAGCAGCGAGCGCAGCGTGGCCTGGTCGGCGAGATAGAGGCCGACATAGGCCAGGCGCGCGAACAGGAATCCCACCGCCAGCGCGTCCACCGTGGCCTGTGCCGCTTGGTGCTGGTGGGCGACGAACAGCCCTGCGATGAAGATCGGCAAGGCTTCCCAGCTGTTGGCCTGCGCCGCGTTGGCGCGCGCCTGCCAGCCGTCCAGCCGGGCCAGCCACTCGCGCGGCTGGTGGTTGTCGAAGCCGCCGTCGCGGCGACGCTTGCCGAAACCCCTGGACTTCGCCAGCCATGAGCAGCCCAGAGGCAGGGCACAGGCGACCAGCAGGCAGAGTTGGGCTATGGTCATCGGGGTGTCTTTCAGCGTCTGTCGGTCAAGGCATGGGCGATGGTGCCCAGGTCCACGTATTCGAGTTCACTGCCCACCGGCACGCCGCGCGCCAGCCGCGTCGACTTGATGCCGCGCGCCTTCAGCGCCTCGGCCAGCACATGCGCGGTGGCCTCGCCCTCGGCGGTGAAGCTGGTGGCCAGGATGACTTCCTCGACACCGTCCTCCGACGCGCGCGCCAGCAGCTCGGCCGCGCCGATCTGGCGCGTGCCTATGCCGTCCAGCGGCGAGAGCCGGCCCAGCAGCACGAAGTAGTAGCCGCGGTAGGACGCTGTGCGCTCCAGTGCGGCCTGGTCGGCCGGTGTCTCGACGACGCAGAGCAGCCGCGCGTCGCGCTCGGCGTCCGCACAGACGCCGCAGATCGGCGCCTCGCTGAAGGTGTGGCAGCGTTCGCAATGCTTGATGTTCTCGCCGGCCGCCGTCAGCGCGTCGGCCAGGCGCGGCATGGCCGGCCGGTCATGCTGCAGCAGGTGGTAGGCCATGCGCTGGGCCGACTTCTGGCCCACGCCGGGCAGGCGCTTGAGCGCCTCGATGAGGGTCTCGAGCGCCGTCAAGGTTTAGAAGGGGAACTTCATGCCGGGGGGCATGGGCATGCCCTGCGTCAGCTTGCCCATCTTCTCGCTGCTTGTCGCCTCGGCGCGGCGGGCCGCGTCGTTGAAGGCGGCAGCGACGAGGTCTTCCAGCATGTCCTTGTCATCGGCCAGCAGGCTGGGATCGATGGTCACGCGGCGGACTTCGTTCTTGCAGGTCATGACGACCTTGACGAGGCCGGCGCCGCTCTGGCCCTCGACCTCGATGGTGGCGAGTTCGTCCTGCGCCTTCTTCAGGTTGTCCTGCATCGCCTGGGCCTGCTTCATCAGACCGGCGAGTTGGCCTTTCATCATGGTGTGTTCCTTAGGTGGTGATCAGAGGTTGGATCGAGCCCGGCAGGATGCGGGCCGAGGGGAACTGGGCCAGCAAGGTGCGCGTCATCGGGTGCTGCTGGGCGAGGTCTTCGGCCGCGCGCTGCTGCGCGTCGGCACGGGCAGTCGTGCGCAACGCAATGGAGTCTTCGGCAACGCCGGCTTCAACGTCAAGCCGCGCATCCAGCGCCGCTTCGAGCTTGGCGACCAGGGTGGGCTGGCGCAGCGATTCGCGCTCAACGCGCAGCGTCCAGACCTCCCGGCCATCGGCGGTCACGCAGCCCAGCGCCTGGGCCTGGCGCGCCAGCTCGCCGGTCATGCCCGGCAGGTTGAGGGCGGCGATGCGCTCGGCCCAGAGCGCGCCTTCTGGCGATTCGACCAGCACGGCGCGGCGTGGGGTATCGGATTCGCGGGCAGCCGGTGCTGCGGCCGGCGCGTCGTCGGCTTCCATCCACGGCGGCGGCGCATCGTCGGGCGGCGGGCCGTCGAGGTCCATGCCGTCTTCGGCCATGGCCTCATGCTCGACGGGCTTGGGCCGCAGGCGATCACTGAAGCTCGCTGCGGCCGGCTCGGCCGCCCGGGGCGGAGCGACGACCGGCGCCGGCGCGAAGGCCTTGGGCGCGGCAACTGGCGCAGCAATTGGCGCGACCACAGGAGCCGCGACCTGTGCGACAACGGGGGCGGCCACCGCAACCGGCGGCGCCATCCTGGGCAGCGGCACCGCCACCACGGCCTTGGCCACGGATGGCGGCCGCACCAGCGCCGCAGCCTTCACCGGCCTGGGGTTGGTGCCGACGGGGCGAAACGCCAGCATGCGCAGCAACACCATCAACAGGCCGGCGTATTCGTCCGGCGCCAGATGCAGCTCGGCGCGGCCATGCAAGGCCATGCTGTACATCAGCTGGATCTCGTCGGCCGGCAGCGCAGCGGCCAGGCGGCGGATCTCGGCGGTCTCGTTGTCGGCATCGTCCAGCGCCGTCGGCGCGGCCTGCGCAAGCGCCATCTGCTGGAACAGCGTCGCCAGATCCTCCAGCGTGCCGGCGGCCGACAGGCCGGCGCCGCGCAGCGCATCGGCCTGGGCCACGACCGCCTCGCCGCTGGCCGCCGCCAGCGCATCGACGATGGCCACGACATGGCCACGGTCCACGCTGCCCAGCATCTGGCGCACGCCCGCCTCGGTCAGCGAGCCGGCACCGAAGGCAATCGCCTGGTCGGTCAGCGACAAGCCGTCACGCATCGAGCCCCGCGCCGCCCGCGACAGCAGCCGCAGCGCACCCGGCTCGGCCGGCACGCTCTCCGCGCCCAGCACATTGCCCAGGTGCATCTGCACATCCGCCGCCGCCATCGGCCGCAGGTTGAACTGCAGGCAGCGCGACAGCACGGTGACGGGCACCTTCTGCGGGTCGGTCGTGGCGAGCACGAACTTCAGGTAGTCCGGCGGCTCCTCCAGCGTCTTCAGCATCGCGTTGAAGGCGGTGTTCGACAGCATGTGCACTTCGTCGATCATGTAGACCTTGAAGCGCCCGACCACCGGCTTGTAGACGGCCTGGTCCAGCAGCTGCGAGATCTCCTCGACGCCGCGGTTGGACGCCGCGTCCAGCTCCACGTAGTCGACGAAGCGGCCCGAGTCGATGTCGCGGCAGGCGTGGCAGACGCCGCAGGGCTGGGCCGTGATGCCGCCGGTTCCATCGGCGCCGACGCAATTGAGACTCTTGGCCAGGATGCGCGACACCGTCGTCTTGCCGACGCCGCGGGTGCCGGTGAACAGGTAGGCATGGTGCAGGCGCCCTTGCGTCAAGGCGTTGGCGAGGGCCTGCACGACGTGCTCCTGGCCGACGAGCTGCTCGAAACTCTGCGGACGGTATTTGCGGGCCAGGACCTGATAACTCATAGCCGATGATTCTATGGGCGGGGTCACCGCGGATAATCCCGCCCCATGACCTCGCAAGCCCCCCTCACCTACGACCAAGCCGGCGTCAACTACGACCTGATCGACCCGCTGAAGATCACGGCCCAGCGCGCCGCCGCCGCCACCGCCTCCCACCTTGCCGGCCACGGCTTCACCGAAGTGAAGGCCTCGCGCGGCGAGTCGGCCTATGTTGTGGACGTGGGGCCGTTCTACCTGGCCTCCATCGTCGAATGCCTGGGCACCAAGACGCTCGTGGCCGATGAGATGGCCAAGCTGACGGGCAAGAGCTTCTTTGCCGGCATCGCGCAGGACACCATCGCGATGGCAGTCAATGACCTGATCACCGTCGGCGCCACGCCGCTGGTCGTGCAGGCCTACTGGGCCGCCGGCGGCAGCGACTGGTTCGGCGACGCCCAGCGCGCCCAGGCCCTGGTGGCCGGCTGGAAGGCCGCCTGCGACACCTGCCAGGTCGCCTGGGGCGGCGGCGAGACACCGGCGCTGGCCGGCATCGTCGAAGACGGTCGCATCGACCTGGCAGCCTCCTGCACCGGCCTCATCAACCCCAAGGAACGGCTGTCGGTCGGCGACAAGCTCGGTGCCGGTGACGCCATCGTGCTGCTGGCCTCCAGCGGCATCCACGCCAACGGCCTGAGCCTGGCCCGCAAGCTCGCCGAGCGCCTGCCTAGCGGCTATCTGACCGAGATCGCACCCGGCCTGAGCTATGGCGAGGCGCTGCTGGCACCGACGGCGCTGTACTCGCCCGTGACGGAGGCGCTGTGGAAGGCCGGCATTGCGCCGCACTATTGCGCCAACATCACCGGCCACGGCTGGCGCAAGCTGCTGCGCCACCCCAGCCAGCTGACCTACCGCATCCACACCGTGCCACCGAAAACGGCGATCCTGGAGTTCATCCAGAGCCAAGCCGGCCAGGACGACCGCGAGGCCTACTCCACGCTCAACATGGGCGCTGGTTTCGCGATCTTCGTGAAGGCAGAAGACGCAGAACGCACGGCCCAGGTCGCGCGCGACTGCGGCATCGAGGCTTGGGTGGCCGGCACGGTCGAGGCGGGCGAGAAGCAGTTGCTGATCGAGCCGCTGGGCATCCGCTTCAGCGAAGACGACCTGGCGTTGCGCTAAACCCGTGACGTGGTTCTACACGCAGATGGTCCAGTGGCATGTGCTGCTGGCCTGGTGCAGTGTGGCCCTGTTCTTCATGCGCGGCCTGGTGTTCCAGTTCGGCACGCCGCGCGCGCACGAGATCGCCAAGGACGCACGCCTGCTGGTGCTCGTCTTCGGCGTCAACGCCTGCCTCGTGGTCACCGGCCTGAGCCTGTGGGGCGCCATCGGCTACAGCCCGGTGCGCGACTGGTGGCTGGGCGTCAAGCTCATCGCCCTCATCGGGTACGTCGTCTGCGGCCACTGGGCCATGAGCCGCGCGAGCCTGCATCTGCTGGGCTATGTCACCGCTCTGGCGCTGCTGGCGTTGGCGATGGACCTGTCGATCAATAGGGCGTTCCTGGCCGGTTAGAATCTCGCTCGACGGGCCTCCCCGCATGGAAGCGCGCCCAACCGGGTCAGGTGGGGAACCAAGCAGCCCTAAGCGTTGCAACCAGTGCCGGGGTCAGGCTCGTCACCCTCCCCTCCTCAAGTCGTCGCCCTGATGCCCGTGGCATCCCATCAAGCATGGGTGCCGCCCGCCCGTGATGGGCGTAGGCTCGCGGCGCACTTCAAGGGGACGCGATGAAAAGCAACGACAGACTCGCAATGCTGGCCCGACTCAGCTTGGGCCTGGCACTCGGCGCGGCCGCGCTGCTGGCCCAGGCCGCTGACAAGGGCGCGCCGGCAACGGCAGTCAAGCCCGTCACCGATGTCTACGGCGACGTGACCGTCAGCGACCCCTACCGTTGGTTGGAAAACGCCGCCGACCCGAAAGTGAAGCAGTGGAGCGCCGCGCAGGACAAGCGCACCCGCGCGTATCTGGACAAGCTGCCAGCCCGCAAGCCCATGTTCGACCGGCTGATGAAGCAGGCGACGGCCAGCTCAAGCAGCTACTTCGACCTGCACGCCGCCGGCGGCCAGCTGTTCGCGCTGTACAACCAGCCACCCAAGCAACAGCCCATGCTGGCCGTGCTCGGCCAGGACGCCGACCCCGCCAAGGCCCGCATCGTGCTGGACCCGAACGCCCTCAATGCCAAGGGCGCCACGGCCATCGACTGGTATGTGCCCTCGCCCACAGGCAAGCTGGTGGCGGTATCGATGTCGGAGAACGGCAGCGAGGACGGCTCGCTGCACATCCTGGACGTGGCCACGGGCAAGACCGTGGACCCGGTCATTCCACGCGTGCAATACCCCACCGGCGGCGGCAGCGTGGCTTGGCGGGATGACGGCTCGGGCTTTTGGTACACGCGCTATCCGGCGGCCAGCGAGCCGGCCGAGCGCCACCATTTCTACCAGCAGATCTACTACCACCGCATCGGCGACGATCCCGCCAAGGACGCCTATGTGCTGGGCAAGGACTTCCCCAAGGTCGCCGAGATCGCGCTGCATGCCGGCACGGGCAAATGGGCCGTCGTCGCGACCGTGGCGAACGGCGACGGCGGCGAGTTTGCCCATTACCTGCTGGGCAAGGACGGCACGACGCGCCAGGTGACGCGCTTCGAGGACAAGATCGTCGGCGCGGCCCTCGGAGCCAACGCGCTCTACCTCATCTCCCGCCAGGGCGCCCCGCGCGGCAAGCTTTTGAAGCTGCCGCTCAGCGACTTGGCGCTCGATCACGCGCAGACCATCGTGCCGGAGTCCGAAGCAGCGCTGGAGCCCGGCGGCGAGTTCGGCGCGGCGTCCATCACCATCACGAAGCGCGCCATCTACCTGCGCCAGATGGTGGGTGGGCCGTCCCAGGTGGCCGTCTATGACCTCGACGGCAAACCGAATGGCACGCTGCCGCTGCCCAAGGTGTCGGCGGTGGATGAACTGGCGGCGCTGGACGACGGCAGCCTGCTGGTGGCGGTGAAGACCTATCTGGAGCCGCCCCGCTTCGTTCGCATCGACGAGGCCAGCGGCACGGCCACGCCCACGCTGCTGCGTCAGACCAGCCCGGTGTCCTTCGGCGACGTGGAGGTGGTGCGCGAGTTCGCCACATCCAAGGACGGCACGCGTGTGCCGTTGAACATCGTGCGCCGCAAGGGCGTCAAGCTCGACGGCCACAACCCGCTGCTGCTGAACGGCTACGGCGGCTACAGCGTCAGCCTGGTGCCGCGCTTCCTCGGCCCGTCCATCAGGATGTGGCTGGATGCCGGCGGCGTCTACGTCATCGCCAATCTGCGCGGCGGCGGCGAGTTCGGCGAGACCTGGCACAGCCAGGGCGCGCTGACCAACAAGCAGAACGTCTTCGACGATTTCGCGGCCTCGGCGCAGTATCTCGTCGGCCAGGGCTACACGACGCCGGCGCGCATGGGATCAATAGGCGGCAGCAACGGCGGCCTGCTGATGGGGGCGGTCTTCACTCAGCACCCCGAGTTGTTCCGCGCCGTCGTCTCGACGGTCGGTATCTACGACATGCTGCGCGTGGAGCTGGACCCGAACGGCGCCTTCAACGTGACCGAGTTCGGCACCGTGAAAGACCCCGCGCAGCTCAAGGCGCTGCATGCCTATTCGCCCTACCACCATGTGCAGGACGGCGCGAAGTACCCGGCCATCTTCATGGCCACCGGCGAGACCGACGGGCGCGTCAACCCCATGCACTCGCGCAAGATGATCGCGCGGCTGCAGGCCGCCACCGCCTCAGGCCGGCCGGTGCTGCTGAGCATCAACGCCCACGCCGGCCACGGCATGGGCAGCTCGCTGTCCATCCGCCTGAATCAGACGGCCGACATCTACTCCTTCCTGTTCGATCAGCTCGGCATGAAATACCCCGCCAATTGAACCTAGATCCGGCAGTTGACCGCTCGCTAGTCATCGAGAGTCTTGGCGCATCAACACCTTGCTCACTTTGCGCTGTTCACCACTTCGGTGACAAGCGCTGCACGCCCGCTGGTCTGGCGCTTCGGGCTGCTGGCTGCGTTGCTTCTCCTTGTGGGCAGGGGCCCACTGCGTCGGCGCGCCTTGCCAACAGCCCGCCTCGCCAGCCCCTCGGCCGCGCCCAACTGCCGGACCTAGGTTGAAAAACCGGCCGGATCGCATCGTCTGCGGTCCGGCCGGCCTTGAGGCCCTTGAGGCGGCGATCAGCTGCCAGGCGACTTCGGGATGTCCGTCGAGCGCACGGTCAGCGTGCTCAGTTGGCCACCGCCCTCGACGCTGCCGACGACCTGGCCTTCACGGACGCGGCGCTCGCAAAGCTCGCGGTCCTCAACAGGCTGGGCAAGGCAGCGCTTGAGCGCATTAGTCGCCCACTGATCGGCGCTATCGCCCGGCGAGATCAGCTTGCCCTGGCGGGCCTGGGCATAGGCCGCCCCGGCTTCGCGCAAGCAGACGTTGCGCGGCTGGCTGGTCTTGCCGGTGATGCAGTCGGCCCGTTCACGCTCGTATTGCATGCGCAGGGGGTCGACGTGCTTGGCCGCAGGTGCTGCCTGGGCGGCGCCGCTCAAGGCGAGCAGCGCAGCGCCAAGCCACGTGGCGGCGGAGTGACATCGGTGAGTGTTCATCGCAATCTCCTTCAAGGGAAGCGGCGCTGGGCCGAAATCAACCGCGAGCGCGAACCGGCTGGTTGTCGTTCGAGATGTAGACCTCGACACGGCGGTTCATCGCGCGGTCAGACGTGCTGGCATTGCTGGCGACCGGGTACTGCTCGCCGTAGCCGCGTGTGGCCACGCGAGCAGGGTCGACGCCTTGGGCACGCAGCGCGTCAGCGACAGCCTGCGAGCGGCGCTGCGACAACGTCAGGTTGGTCGCATCGCTGCCGGTGCTGTCGGTGAAGCCCTCGATCAGCACGCGGCGGTCCGCATGCTCCTTCAGGTAGTTGGCCAGCTTGCCGATGGCGTTCTGCGCGGCGGGCTTGATCTCGGCACGGCCGGTCTCGAACAGCACGTCGCCCAGCGTCACCAGCATGCCGCGGTCGGTCTGCTTGGCTTGCAGATCGGCCAGTTCGCGGGCCAGCAAGGCAGCCTGTGCCTGGGCCTGGGCGGCTTGGGTCTGCGCCTGGGCGGCATCAGCCTGGGCAACGGTGGCCTGTTGGCGGGCAGCGCTGGCGTCGGCATTGGCGTTGGCCGCAGCCATCTGCGCGTTGGCGGCCTGGTTCTGGGCGACGTTGGCGCGGCGCGCGTTGGCGTCGGCGCGGGCGCGCTCGCGGTCAGCTTCAGCAGACTTGATGGCTTCTTCTTCGGTCGCGGCCTTGGCCAGGGCCAACGCCGTGCGAGCCTGGGTGGAGGCGATATAGGCGGCGGAGTCGATGTCGGCAGGCGACTCGCGGCTGGCGCTCAGTTGCTCGGCACGGCGCAGCGAGTCACCGGCCTTCTTCACGTCCAGCGAGGCGTACTTCAGCGCGGCCGGGTCGGACTCGGCGCTGCGCACATTGGCGCGTGCCTGCTGCAGCGCAGGGGTGACGGTGGGGGCGCTGGCGCAGCCGGCGAACAGGGCGGCAGCAGCGGCCAGGGCGGTCAGGCGGGCAATGGTTTTCATGGTGCTTGTCTCCGAAATCAGGAACGGTTGAGCTGCGCTTGCAGCTGCTGGATGCTTTCGCGCACTTCGGCGAGAGCGCGGCTGGAGCGGGCGGTGCGCGCCGTGGCCTGAGCGAGCGCTGCGTCGGCCGCGGCCTCGTCGGCCAGCTGGCGGGCGGCCACGTAGTCCTTGCGGGCAGCGGCGGCGTTGGCGCGGGCCAGCTTGTCGCGGGCGGTAGACAGCTCAGCAGGTGCCTCGGCGGCGTTGCCGGCGGCGTTGTCGACGGAGGCGTTGGCCACAGCCAGCTGCTCCTTGGGCTCGGGTGTCGAGGCACAGGCCGCCAGTGCGAGGGCGGCGCAGGCGACAAGAACTGCCCGGCAATTCCTTGTTATCGAATGCGGATTCATGGGGGACTCCTGGTTGTGTTTTGACTGTCGATGAAGCTCGTTCACCGAATCAGTTCGGGTCTGCAGGCTGCCAGACCAGTATTCGCGCTGGCGGTCCCGCCCCCAGTCGGAGACGGCCGCGTGCGTGGTCGGCGCCTGGCCCCACACGTTGTGGGACAGCCCCTACGCCCCCGTAGGGCGGTCTGTAAACGCGGGCCGAGCGCCGGGCCGCTCCCAAGCCGGCCCGCGGGCGATGTGCGTGCGGCTCAATGCCGCATGCATCGCCCTCCCCCAGGGGGACCGACCAGGCTTGCCCGCGTCCAGCGCGGCAAGACTGGGCGAGGGGCTCGTTACTTGACTTGCCGGAAGGCCATCACGGCCTGGTTGCGCAGCGTGCGCAGCAAGGAGAGCTCCTTGTCGCCCAGTTGCACGGCACCAGCCTGGGCATGGTCGGCGTAGATGAGGCCCAGGGGCGCGCCCTTGAGCATCAGCGGCAGCAGCAGGAAGCTCTGTGCCTGCATCTCGCCTTTGAACCAGCTCGGCAGCCGCGCGGCGATGTTGGCGGCGCGGGCGTCCTGGATCAAGGTGTCGGCGCCCTTCAAGCAGACAGCGGCGAGCAGGTCGGGCGGCTGGTGGGTCAGGTCCACGCGCAGCAGCGGCGCGAGGCGCTCGACGTCCATGCCCACGCCCAGGCGGCCGGTCAGCGTCTGGCCGCGCGCATCGCGCAGGCAGAAGATGACACGGCGCAGGCCCAGGGCGCGGTAGATGGTCTCCAGGATCATGCGCAGCACGGCGTTGAGCTGGAAGCTGTTGACCATCGCGTCGGTGATCTCCTGGATGCCCGCGGCCAACAGTTCGCTGGCCTGCTGCGCATTGAGCGGCGCGCCGAGGACCTCGGTGCGCTCCAGCACCAGCGTCGACGTGAGCTCGTGGGCGGTCAGCGAGTCGTGCACCGACGGCGTCAGCGGCGCCAGCAGGCGCTGGGCCTTGGAGTTCTGCGGCAGGCGCATGTCCAGCGCCTCGGTCATCTGCGTGAGGCGTTGGCGCGCCGTGTCGGCAGCCTTCTCGAAGGATTCGGCGTTGATGCCCAGCGCACGCGCATGGCGCTGCGCCAGGGCCTTGACCTTGGCATGCGCCTGCTCCGGTGGCGTGTGCAGGATGAGGTCAGCCATGTCGTTGGACGCGCGAGCCAGCCAGCGCTGGCGCTCGGCGGCATCGTCGATCAGCTTGGTCGGCGCCTCACCGCCAGGCCGGCGCATGGCGCGCTGCAGGCTGTCGGGCAGGCCCCACTGGCGCGCCACGCCCAGGCCCAGGGCCTCGTAACTCATGCCCAGCACCTGCGCCGAGGCGGCGGCCTCCGTGATCGCCACGCCGTCGCCTGCGGGGCTGACGAGGCGGCGCACGGTCTCGGCTTCTTCAGGGAAATAGAACTCGGTCAGCGTGCGGCCGAGGTGGTGCAGCATGGCGCCGAGAAAGGCCTCCTCGGCCTCGCGTTCGCTCAGGCACAGCTCACGCGCGACCGACGCGGCCATCAGCGAGCGCAGGAAGTCCTCGCGCAGGCGCTGGGCGTGGCCCTTGTTCTCCATGCGCTCCAGCAGCACGAGGCTGAGCGCCAGATTGCGGATGCCGGCAAAGCCGATCAGCGCGACGGCGCGCGAGATGGTGCTGATGCCACCGCCGCCCGTGTGCCGGTAGGCGGCCGTGTTGACGATGCGCAGCAGCTTCTGCGTCAGCGCCACGTCCTTCAGGATCTCGTTGGACAGGCTGGCCAGGCTCTCGTTCTCGGACTGCGTCAGTCGCTGGATGCGCGTGATGGCGTCCGACAGCGCCGGGAAGTCGCTCTTGTGGCGCATGCGGCGCAGCAGGAAGTCCAGCACCGGCGCGTCCTGCGCTTCGGCATCGGGCTCGGCCACGGGGCGCAGCCAGGCACTCAGCGCGGCGTGCAGTTGCCCGGCGCTGGGCCAGCGGGCTGTGGGGCTGCGCGCCAAGCCGCGCTGCACGATGGCGCGCAGCGCGTCGTCCACGTCGCTGGCGAGGCCCGAGGGCAGCACGAGGTCGACGGTCTGCACGCGCTGGACGGCACGCCAGGGGTCGCTGTCATGGTTGAGGCGCTGGCCGCTGAGCATTTCGGCCAGCATGACGGCGGCGGCGAACACGTCCATCTGCGGGTGCGGCGGCGCGCCCGCAGCGGCCTCGGGCGAGATGTAGCCGGGTGTGCCGACGATGCGTGTCGGCGCGTTCGTGGCCGGTGACACCCGGGCGGCAATGCCGAAGTCCATGACCCGCGCGCGGCCCCTCGCGTCAATGAGGATGTTGCTGGGCTTGAGGTCGCGGTGCACCAGGCCGGCGGCGTGCGCAGCGGTCAGGCCATCCAGCACGCCCAGCAGCAGCGTGACGGCCTCGGCCGCCGTCAGCTTCGGGCCAGCGCGCAGGCGCTGGCTCAGCGTGCCGCCGGTGACGTATTCGAAGACGAGGTAGGAGTGGCCGCCCTGGGTGTCGGCCTCGAAGACCGGCACGATGCTGGGGTGCGTCAGTCGGCTGACGGCGCGGGCCTCGTGCAGCCATTCGTCCACGCTGCCGGGCTCGCTGGCCTCCACGCCCTGGGGGTTGAGCAGCTTGACGGCGACCTCGCGGTCCAGCAGCGGGTCATGGGCCAGCCAGACGGTAGCCTGCGCACCTTCGCCCAGGCGGCTCAGCAGCCGGAAGCGGCCGAGCTGGGGAGGCAGGTCGTCGGCCATGGCGGAGTTACTTCAGGAGCTGCGGCCGGCCAGGCGGTTGCGCAGGGAGCCCGGCTCGGTGGCCGGCGCAGCGGCGGGTGGCGGAGAAGGCTGGCCCGGCTTGTGCGCGCCGGGGTTGAGCGCCTCCATCACCTCGCGCAGGCCCAGGCCCAGCGGCTTGGCATAGCGGCGCGTCGCGGCTTCGACGGCCGGGCGGCGTTTGGCTTCGGGCAGGGCCAGCGCGTCGATCAGTTCATTGGCCAGGCCGCAGGTCAGGCGCAGCGTGTCGGCGTCGCTGCGCGGCGGGTGCACGGGCGCGTCCAGCGGCTGGCGGCGGATCATCTGCAGCAGCTCGTCGCCCAGGCCCCAGTGGCGGGCCACGGCGGTGCCCAGCGCGTCCAGGTCGCAGCCCAGCACGGCGTAGGCGGCAGCCTGCTCGCTGAGGGACGGCGGATTGGGCTGCTCCTCGGTCGGCTCGGGCGGCACCATCAGCTGGCGGATCTGCTGGGCATCGTCCGGGAAGTGATATTGCAGCAGCAGCCGGCCCAGGTTCTGCATGACGGTGATGAGGTAGACCACCTCGGCGTCATAGCCGGCCGGGCGCAGCGCCTGAGCCACCTGGGCGGCCTTGGTGACGCGGGCCATCACCTGGCGCAGCATCTCGGCCGCCACCGGCGCCAGCGGCCCCGGCCAGGGCTTGAGCGCATTGGCCGCCAGCTGCAGACCCTCCAGGCCCAGCATCTGGATGGCACGCTGCATGTTCAGCACGGTCTCGCCCTGGTGGCCGCTCTGCTTCAACGCGTTGTTGACGCGGCGCACCAGCTCCAGGCTGAGCGCCATGTCCTTGAGCACCAGGTCGGCCAGCGCGCTGGCGTGCTGGCTCTCCATGCCTGAGCCGCCGGTGAAGCGATGCATGCCCGTGGTCGTCGTCGGCAGGTGGCCCTGGCGCTGCAGCTTGTCCAGCAGCAGCACAACGGGGCCGCCGTCGTCGTAGGCGGCGGCCTGGCGCCAGCCGTCCAGCGCGCGCCAGAAGCTGCGCGCCAGGTGGTAGCGCTGACGCAACTGCCGGTCGGTGGCGCGGTTGCAGATGGCGCGCAGCGGGTCGGGGATGGGGTGAGGCGTCTCCCAGCCCAGGCGCACCATCTCGCGACCGATGGGTTGCATCTGCTGCACGACGTGCTGCAGGTCGTTCTCTTCCAGCACCGGCTTGCCGCTCAGGATGCGGTTGAGGATGAGGCCGACGCAGAGCACGTCTTCCTCGGCCGACTCGCGCACCGCACGGCGGGTGACGGCGTTGAAGTCCACCGTGGCGGGGAAGACCTCCTGCGCGACTTCCAGGCCGACGAGGCGCACCTTGTCGTTGGCGTCGATGACGAGGCTGGCGGTCTGCAGGTCGCGGTGGGCGTGGCCGGCTTCGTGGGCAAAGGCCAGGCCCTCCAGCAATTGGGCCACCCAGCCGGCGGCGTCCAGCGGCAGGGGTGCGTTCTGGCGCGCCAGGCGTTCGTCCAGCGTCTCACCCAGGGCGCGGTCGTAGGCGACATAGGGCCAGTTCTCGACCTGGCCGATCTCGAACACCGGCGCCAGATTGGGATGGTGCACGCGCCCGCCGGCCTGGGCCATGCGCAGCCAGTGCTCCAGCGCGGAGGCACTGTTGGGCTTGTCGCGCGGCATGCACAGCATCAGCTCCTGGCCGTGGCGGGCGTCGAAGACGCGCCAGATCAGGCTGCGCGCGCTCTTGGAGAGCAGGGCGCGCAGCTCGAAGCGACCGAAGCTTCTCAGCGGCGTGGCGGCAGGACTGGTTTCAGGCACAGCAGATATGAGCGAGGTGATAACAATTGTTGCCGCTGCATTGGACTCCACGCCAGCTGGCTGGAACCTGAAAGAAGCGGCGAAATGCGACGGATTTCCACCGGCTCATCCTGCAATCGATGGCTTGTGTGCATCAGCGCACGAAGTGAACCTAAGCCGGTCAGCTGACTCCAGACCTTGTAGCTGCGACATAACTTGCCTGCGGCAAGTGAGTCTGCGCCGCGAAGTCTGGTCTCAGCTGGACAGCTGAGACCAGACTTTGTCCAGCCGCTTCACGCTCACCGGCTGCGGCGTCCTCAGCTCCTGCGCGAACAGGCTGACACGCAATTCCTCCAGCTGCCAGCGGAAGTCGTCCAGCCGCGCATCGCGCACGCCCTTGAGCTCGGCGACGCGGCGCGTGTAGCGCTGCTCCAGCGGCTTGACCTCGCTCATCAGCTTGGTGTCGCGGGCCGGGTCGGCGCGCAGCTTGTCCAGGCGCGTGGTGATGGCCTTGAGGTAGCGCGGCAGGTGCTGCAGCTGGGCCCAGGGCGTGTCTAGCGCGAAGCGCTTGGGCACCAGGCGCTGCAGCTGCGCGGTGATGTCGTCGCCGACCTCTTTGGCCGGGCGCGAATCCTTCAGCTTGCGGGTGGCGTTGGCCAGCTCCTGCAGCACGGCGTGCACCGCGCGGGCCACCTCCTGCGCAATCAGGTTCAGGCGGCTGCGGCCCTCCTCGATGCGCTTCTTGAAGCTCATCGGGTCGGTGGGCAGCGGGTCGGCCAGGAAGGCACGGTCCAGTGCCACGGCGATGACCTGGTCGCGCAAGTCCTCGGCCGTGCCCAGGCCCATGTAGAGCACGGACATGCGCTGAAGGTCGGGAACATTCTTTTCAAGGAACTTCAACGGCTCCTTGAGCTGCAGCGCGATCAGGCGGCGCAGGCCGGCGCGGTGCTTGGCGGCGGCGACCTCGGGTTCGTCGAAGACCTCGATCTCGACATGCGCGCCCTTGTCGATCAGCGCCGGGAAGCCGATCAGCGTCTGGCCGCCCTTGCGGACTTCCAGCAGTTCGGGCAGCTCGCCGAAGGTCCAGTCGGTGTAGGCCTGGCTGGCGTCACGCGCCGGTGCGGCGGGCTTGACGATTTCGGCGCGGATGCCACGTTCGGGCTGGGGCTTGGGCGCCGGCTCCGATGCCGGCAACTTCAAAGCCGCCAGCGCCTGGAATGCCGACCGCGCCTGCCCGCCCAGCTCCGCCTTCAAAGCGGCGAGCTGGCGGCCCTGCCCGAGCTGGCGGCCATGCTCGTCGACGACGCGGAAGTTCATGAACAGGTGAGGCTGCAACAGCTCCAGCTTGAAGTCGTTGCGCTGCACGGCGATCTGGCTGCGGTCCTTCACGGCCCTGAGCAGCGTGTCCACCAACCCACCCTGGCAGAAAGGCTGAAGCTCGATGAACTCAGCGACGAAGTCCGGCAGCGGCGTGAGGCGGGCGCGCGGCTTCTGGTGCAGGCTCTTCAGCAGCGCCGTCACCTTCTGCGCCAGCATGCCGGGCACCAGCCACTCGGCGCGCTCCTCGCTGACCTGGTTGAGCGCAAAGATGGGCACGTCGACCGTCACGCCGTCGCGCGCGTCGCCGGGCTGGTGCAGGTAGGTCGCCACGCAGTCCACGCCGCCCAGGCGGATGACCTTGGGGAAGGCCTCGCTGGTGACGCCTGCGGCCTCGTGGCGCATCAGCTCGTCCTGGCTGAGCTGAAGCAGCTTGTTGTCGGCCTTGCTGGCCTCGCGCCACCACTTCAGCAACGTGGCGCCGGAGAACACGCCCGCCGGCAGCTTGTCGTCGTAATAAGCGTAGATCAGCTCGTCGTCCACCAGCACGTCCTGGCGGCGCGACTTGTGCTCCAGCGCCTCGACCTTGGCGATCTGGCGGCGGTTGTGGGCGAGGAAGGGCAGCTGCCGCACGAGATCGTCCGGCAGGTCGTCGTTGACCAGGCCCTCGCGGATGAAGATCTCGCGCGCCGCCTTGGGGTCGACGCGACCGAAGTTCACCTTTTTGTTGCTGTAGATGACGATGCCGTAGAGCGTCGCCCGCTCAAGTGCCACGACCTCGGCGGCCTTCTTCTCCCAATGCGGCTCCAGCAGCTGCGTCTTGATCAGGTGGCCGGCGATGGACGGCAGCCACTGCGGCTCGATGTTGGCGATGCCGCGGCCGTACAGGCGCGAGGTGTCCACCAGCTCGGCCGCGATGATCCAGCGGCCCGGCTTCTTGCTCAGGTGGGCGCCGGGATGGCGGTAGAACTTGATGCCGCGCGCGCCGAGGTACCACTCCTCGTCGTCGCTCTTCTGGCCGATGTTGCCGAGCAGGCCGGCCAGCATGGACAGGTGCAGCTGCTCATAGGTTGCGGGGCTCTGGTTCAGGCGCCAGCCGTGCTCGGCAACGACGGTGTGCAGCTGCGAGTAGACGTCGCGCCATTCGCGCACGCGACGCGGGCTGATGAAGTTTTCGCGCAGCAGCTGCTCGTGGCGGCGGTTCGACAGCTTGTGTTCCGCGCCGCCGCCCTTCGATTCTTCCAGCCATTTCCAGAGCTTCAGGTAGCCGCTGAATTCGCTCTTCTCGTCGTCGAACTTCTTGTGCTTCTCGTCGGCGGCCTGGGCGGCTTCCATGGGCCGGTCGCGGACGTCCTGGCCAGTGAGGGCCGAGGCGATGACCAGCACCTCGGACAGCGCCTCACGGTTCTTGGCCTCCAGGATCATGCGGCCCACGCGCGGGTCCAGCGGCAAGCGCGACAATTCCTTGCCGAGTGGTGTCAGCTCGTTGTCGTCGTCGGTCGCGCCAAGTTCGGCCAGCAACTGGTAGCCGTCGGCAATCGCCTTGGGCCGTGGCGCCTCCAGGAAGGGGAAGCGCTCGACCTCGCCCAGATGGAGCGCCTTCATGCGCAGGATGACGCCCGCCAAGCTGGACCGCAGGATTTCCGGGTCGGTGAACTTCGGCCGCTCGTTGAATTCCTTCTCGCTGTAGAGCCGAATGCAGATGCCATTGGCGACCCGCCCGCAGCGGCCTGCGCGCTGGTTCGACGCCGCCTGGCTGACTGGCTCGATCAGCAACTGCTCGACCTTGTTGCGGTAGCTGTAGCGCTTCACGCGGGCCAGGCCGGGGTCGATGACATAGCGGATGCCCGGTACCGTCAGCGAGGTCTCGGCCACGTTGGTCGCCAGCACGATGCGCCGGCAGCCGTGCGAATCGAACACGCGGTCCTGCTCGGCCTGCGACAGCCGCGCGAACAGCGGCAGGATCTCGACGCCCGGCGGGTGGTGCTTGCGCAGCGCCTCGGCCGCCTCGCGGATCTCGCGCTCGCCGGGCAGGAAGACGAGCACGTCGCCCGCACCCTCGCGCCACAGCTCGTCCACCGCATCGGTGATGGCGTTGTTGACGTCGTACTCGCGGCTTTCCTCGAATGGCCGGTAGCGCTGCTCGACCGGGTAGAGGCGGCCCGACACGGTCAGCACCGGCGCAGGCCCCTTGCTCGACGCGAAGTGCCTGGCGAAGCGGTCCGCGTCGATGGTGGCCGACGTGACGACGATCTTCAGGTCCGGCCGGCGCGGCAGCAGCTCGCGCAAGTAGCCAAGCAGGAAGTCGATGTTGAGGCTGCGCTCGTGGGCCTCGTCGATGATGATGGTGTCGTAGGCCTTGAGCAGCGGGTCGCTCTGCGTCTCGGCCAGCAGGATGCCGTCCGTCATCAGCTTGACCGACGCGTTCTTCGACAGCCGATCCTGGAAGCGCACCTTGAAGCCGACGACCTCGCCGAGCGGCGTCTTCAACTCCTCGGCGATGCGCTTGGCCACGCTGCTGGCCGCGATGCGCCGCGGCTGGGTGTGGCCGATCAGCCCGCCACCGTTGATGCGCCCACGCCCCATCGCCAGCGCGATCTTGGGCAGCTGGGTGGTCTTGCCGGAACCGGTCTCGCCACAGACGATGACGACCTGATGCTCGGCCATCGCCTGCGCGATCTCGTCGCGCCTCGCCGAGACCGGCAGGCTTTCAGGGAAGGAAATGGAAAGAGCCGGTTGAATTTTCTGGCCCCCACGCCCGTCTTCCGACGGGCTGCCCCCCGAGGGGGCTGCGCCGCCTTGGGAGCGGCCCTGCGCCGGCGCGTCCCGGCTCTCTCTGCGTTCTGAACTCATTGAACGCGCATTGTCCCGCAGCCATGGACAATCCGCCGCCATGACCGGTCTCGTCTTTCCCCACACCTTCGTGCCCTGGTTCCGCGCCGTGGCGCCCTACATCCATGCCTACCGCGGCGAGACCTTCGTTGTCGGCATGCCGGGCGAGCTGGTCGAGGCTGGCAAGCTGAACGCCTTCGTGCAGGACTTGTCCATCCTGCACGCCATGGGCATCAAGATCGTGCTGGTCCACGGCTTCCGGCCGCAGGTCAACGAGCAACTGCTCGCCAAGGGCCAGACACCGCGCTACAGCCATGGTCGCCGCATCACCGACGCCGTCGCGCTGGACTGCGCCCAGGAAGCCGCCGGCCAACTGCGTTTTGAGATCGAGGCCGCCTTCAGCCAGGGCCTGCCCAACACCCCGATGGCCAATGCCACCGTGCGCGTCGTCTCCGGTAATTTCCTGACCGCCCGCCCGGTCGGCATCGTCGACGGCGTGGACTTCCAGCACTCCGGCCTGGTGCGCAAGGTCGACGGTGCCGCCATCCAGCGCGCCATCGACATCGGCGCCATCGTGCTGCTGTCGCCCTTCGGCTTCTCGCCCACCGGCGAGGCCTTCAATCTGTCGATGGAAGACGTCGCCACCTCGGCCGCCATCGCGCTGCAAGCCGACAAGCTGCTGTTCGTCTGCGAGGTAGACGGCGTGCCCGAGGATCCGGACGACCCCGAAAGCCCCATCGACACCGAACTGGCCTTGGCCGATGCCGACCGCATGCTGGCCAAGGCCGGCCCCGCGCCCGAGCCCACCGACGTGGCCTTCTACCTGCGCCACTGCGCCGAGGCCTGCCGCGCCGGCGTGGAGCGCTCGCACATCATCCCGTTCGCGGTGGACGGCGCGCTGCTGCAAGAGGTCTATACCCATGACGGCATCGGCACCATGGTCGTCGACGAGAAACTGGAAAGCCTGCGTGAGGCCAGCTCCGACGATGTGGCCGGCATCATCCAGCTCATCGAACCCTTCGAGCGCGACGGCACGCTGGTCAAGCGTAGCCGCACCGAAATCGAACGCGACGCCGAGCTCTATACCGTCATCGAGCATGACGGCGTCATCTTTGGCTGCGCCGCGCTCTACCCTTATGTGGAAGCGCGCACCGCTGAAATGGCCGCGCTGACCGTATCCGCCGAAGTACAGGGCCAGGGTGATGGCGACCGCTTGCTGAAAAGAATCGAGCAGCGCGCCAAAGCCTCCGGCCTGGACAGCATCTTCGTGCTGACCACCCGCACCATGCACTGGTTCATCAAACGCGGTTTCCAACAGGTCGACCCGGAATGGCTGCCTGAGGAACGCAAGCGCAAATACAACTGGGATCGGCGCTCGCTGGTGCTGGTCAAACGATTCAACTAAGCCCTCGCCGAGGGCTGCCAATAAGGCCGCGCGCTAAAGTGCCGGCCGTCTTCTTTTCTCGCGTCCGTAGGAGTCCCGCCATGCCCCGCACCGTTCAATGTGCCTATCTGAAGAAGGAAGCCGAAGGCCTGGACTTCCCGCCCTATCCCGCCCACACCGAACTCGGCAAAAAGGTCTGGGAAACCGTCAGCAAGGAAGCCTGGGCGGCCTGGATGAAGCACCAGACCATGCTCGTCAATGAAAACCGCCTCAACCTCGCCGACCTGCGTGCCCGCCAATACCTGATGCGCCAGGCTGAACAGTTTTTCTTCGGCACCGGTGCCGAAGCGGTGGCGGGCTATGTCCCGCCGACGCCCTGAACGACGTCCCGCGTAAAAACTGCGGGCGGCCGCCCGCCATGAATATCGAAGGGCCGGGGCGGAAGTCGCCGGCCCTTTCAGTATCTACAGCGGCACCAAGGACATCCCCTTGGATCGGGCCGGCCCCGGCCGGGCAAATAGGCAATTAGTGCGACGCAAATGGAAACTCGTCGCTGCCCGCCAACGAAAACTCTTGCGCTTAACCCCATTCCCGCGATTTAATCTGAGCACGGAGATACTCATGGGCATCAAGCCCCAAGGCTCCGAGGCCGCAGCGGTCAACGTCGCGAGTCTCAACGCTCAAATCGCAAGAGGAATAGCAGCATGTCCAGTCTCAAAGATCTCCTGGCCCAACGCGCCGCGCTGGATGAACAGATCAGCCAAACCAAGGATCGCGAGCGCAGCGAAGCGATCTCCAAGGTAAAAACCCTGATGAGCGAATATGGCCTGTCGGTGGCCGACCTCAGCGTCCGCACCCCCAAGCCGGTCAAGGTCTCCAAGGTCGCTGCAAAGTATCGCAATCAAGCTACCGGGGAAACCTGGAGCGGCCGCGGCCTGCAGCCCAAATGGCTGAAAGCGGCAGTTGCCGGCGGCGCCAAGCTGACCGATTTCTCGGTTTAGTCCTTCCATCGGGATTCGGCGCCCGTTCATCGGGCGCCCCCGCGAATCAAGGGCCATCTACGGGATGGCCCTTTTCATTTGCGCGACGCTGCGCCCTAAACTCGTGCGCATGTCTTTCGTCACGCCGTCTGCAGCCTCAGGCCCCGGGTTTTGCCCAGGCCTGGCAGGCCACGCATGCGACGAGATTCGCGCCATGCCCGCCGCCCATGCCTCCTACCCGTCTTGCCCACGTCGTTTCGCGGCGCGCAAGCCGGTGCGACGTTGAGTCATGGACCGGAACTCCAGCATTGGCGATGCACTCGACTCCCACAGCTCCAGCGGGTCGGTGGCCGAGCCGCCACCGGCAACCACGCCACCCCTCGGCCCCCGCCGCATCCATGACCGCCGTGGCTGGCGCCGGCTGCGCCGCGTCGGCCTGGCCGCGCTGACCGGCCTCGCGGGCGGCCTGGTGGTCGCCTGGGTGCTGGCAGCCCCCTTGCTGCTGCCGTTGCTGCGCCTGCCCCAACCGGCATCGGCCATCCCCGCGGCCGACCTTTTCATTCCCATGATGCTGACGGCGCTCGGCCTCACGGTGCTGTGGCGGCTCGGCGCCTGGGTGCTGCCGCTGGTCATAGCCGGCTTGCTGCTGGGTTGCGGCCTGCCCTTGCTGCTGGAGCCCGCCACCGACCCGCTGGCGCTGCTCACCAGCAGGCCGCTGCTCAGCGTGCTGGCCCTGCTGCCGCTGGCCGCGCTGCTGAACCGCACGCGGCTGCGCCGCCTGGGCCTGACTGGCCGGCTGGTCACCCGACACGAGATGCTCCGCTTCGGCCTGCTCGCCGGCCTGGCGGCACCGATGCTGGCCGGCCTGGCCTGCTGGGCCCTCCTGCTCGCCACCGGCATGACACGCGGCGGCGCCCTCCTCGCCACGCTGGCCCTGGCCGGCCCGTGGGCGCTTGCGCTGCTGAGCGCCGGCACCGCCCTGCAGGCCGGCATCCAGCGGCCGCGGCGCATCGGGCGCTGGACAGGCCCGCTGATCGGCATCGCCGCCGTCGCCGCCCAGGTCGCCGTGGGTTGGCTGCCGCAGGCCGGCGCCCTGCTGCTGACGCCGCATCTGCTGCTGTGCCTGCATGCGCTGCAGGTCTCGCCGCGCCACAACGCCCGCCTCGGCGTGTTGCTGCTAGCGCTATGGGCCCTGGGCGCGCCGGCCACGCCTCTTGCCTACGCCGCGGGGGCGCTGCTGGCCCTGCTGCCGCTGGCCGTCATCACGCTCAGCCAGCATCAGGTCCGCGACCGCGACGGCTGGCGCAGCGCCCTGGACGCCCAGGGTCTGGCACTGGCTGAATGGCGCTTCCCCGAGGGCCGCCGGCATGCCTCGGCCCGCTGGCTGGCGCTGACCAGCCCGGTCGACCCGAACGCCACCGCCGGGAGCGCCCCGCTGGACTGGGTGCGCGCCGCCCACCCCCGCGACCGCGAGCCGGTACGCCGTGCGCTGCGCGAACTGCTCGCCGCGCCGGGCGAGCAACGACTCGGCCTGTCGCTGCGCCTGGCCGCCGACGGCGGCGACTGGCGCTGGCACGAACTGCAGGCCCATGTGCCGCACCGTGACCGCAAGGGCCGCGCGCGCAACCTCATCCTGATGCTGGCCGACATGAGCTGGCGCCACGCTGCCGAGGAGCGCGAGCGCATGTCCGCGACCCTCTTCCAGCACGCCACCGAGGGCCTGGCCGTCGTCGACCTGCAATGGCGCATCGTCGAGGTCAACCCGGCGTATTGCGACATCCTGCATGCGCCGCGCGAGGCCCTGGTGGGCCGCCTGGCCACGCCGCTGAACACGGCCAACCTGCAGCGCAGCGGCCAGGAGCCGGCCGAACTGCAGCGGCAGTTGAACGCCGGCCAGAGCTGGAGCGGCCAACTGCAGGCCGAGCTGGATGACGGCGGTCGCCACATCTTCGCTGCCCGCTTGAGCCCCGTGCCCGAGCCTGTCGGCGCCAACCCGCGCTGGCGGCTGCTCAGCTTGACCGACCTCGGCGAGAGCCTGCGCCAGCAGGAGCTGCTGCGCCGAAGCCTGCGCTACGACGTCGCCACCGGCCTGCCCAACCGCGACGAGTTCATGCGCCTGATGCACCAGGCCATGTCGGCGGCCAACCGCGACAACTTCAAGCTGGTCATCGCCGTCATCGACCTGGACGACTTCGCCCGCGTCAACGCCGTGCACGGCCAGTTGGTGGCAGACGCGGTGCTGCTGCAGCTCAGCGGCCGGCTGCAGGCCACGCTGCGTGGCGCCCGCGGCGCCTGGCCCGACACCGCCGACCAGCTCGCGCGCCTGCATGGCGACGAATTCGCCGTGCTGCTGCGCGTGCAGACGCCCGAGGAGGCCCAGCGCGCCGTCGACCGCCTGCTGGGCCTGCTGTCCACGCCGGTCGCCATCCGCGAGAGCCGCATCGGCGACGGCCTGGCGCTGGAGATCGGCGCCAGCATGGGCGCGACGCTCTACCCGCTGGACGACGCCGACCCAGAGACCCTGCTGCGTCACGCCGGCCACGCCCTCTACCGCGCCAAGCACGCCGGCCGCAGCGTCGTGCAGTTCCACGACCCGACGCTGGACCAGCGCGACGAAGCCGGCCTCATCGCCCTGGCCCGCCTGCAGCGCGCGCTGGACGGCGGCGAGTTGCTGCTGCACTACCAGCCCCAGATCGACCTGCGCAACGGCCAGGTCATGGGCGTCGAGGCCCTGCTGCGTTGGCAGCACCCCGAGCGCGGTCTGCTCACGCCGGCCCATTTCCTGCCGCTGCTCGAGACTTCGGGGCTGGCCGTGCAGGTCGGCGACTGGGTCATCGAGCAGGCGCTGGCGCAGGCGGCGGCCTGGCGGCGCGACGGCATCAACGGCGGCCGCGGCCTGCCCGTCAGCGTCAACGTCGGCGCGCGCCAACTGAGCCATCCGGACTTCCCCCAGCGCCTCCAGGAGCTGCTGCAGCGCCAGCCGCCCGACGTCGCCGCGCTGCTGCACCTGGATGTCCTCGAGTCCGACGCGCTGGCCGAAACGCCGGCCACCCAGGCCCTCATCCAGCGTTGCATGGCCCTGGGCGTGGGCGTCGCGCTGGACGACTTCGGCGCCGGCTACTCGCACCTGGCCTCGCTGAAGCGCCTGACCGTGGACACCCTCAAGCTGGACCGCAGCTATGTGCAGGGCATGCTGGGCGACGCCCAGGACCTGTCGCTGGTGGAGAGCGTCATCGGCCTGGCCCGCAACATCGGCTGCGCCGTGCTGGCCAAGGGTATCGAGAGCCGCGCGCATTCCCGCGAGCTGCTGCGCCTGGGTTGCCGCCTGGGCCAGGGCAACGGCATTGCCGCGGCCATGCCCCCCGGCAGCCTGCCGGCCTGGATGGACAGCTTCGCCACCAGCAACTGGGCGGCGGGTCAAGTCAAGCTGCCGTCTCAGGCGCATCTTTAAACTGCCGGGGTGATCCCACCTGGCTTTATCCATGACCTGCTGGCCCGCGTCGACGTCGTCGAGGTGGTGGGCCGCCATGTCGAGCTGAAGAAAGCCGGCATCAACCACAAGGGGCTGTGCCCCTTCCACGGCGAAAAGTCGCCCAGCTTCATCGTCAGCCCCAGCCGCCAGACTTACCACTGCTTCGGCTGCGGCGTGCACGGCAACGCCATCGGTTTCCTGATGGAACACACCGCCGCCACCTTCGTCGAGGCCGTGGAAGACTTGGCGCAGCAGGTCGGCATGCAGGTGCCGCAGGACGAGCGATCGCCCGAGCAGCGCGAGCGCGCCAAGGCCGAGAAGGAAAAACAGCACAGCCTGACCGATGTGCTGGCCCGCGCGGCCGACTTCTACAAGGAGAAATTGCGCAAGTCGCCCCGCGCCGTCGAATACCTGAAGGGCCGCGGCCTGACCGGCCAGATCGCCGCCCGCTTTGGCCTCGGCTACTCGCCCGAAGGCTGGCGGTCGCTGGCCAGCGGTTTCCCGGCCTACGACGACCCGCAGCTGGTCGAATCCGGCTTGGTCATCAGCCCGGACGTCGAGCCGGGCGAGGACGCAAAGCGCTACGACCGCTTCCGCGACCGCATCATGTTCCCGATCCGCAACGTGCAGGGCGAGGTCATAGGCTTCGGCGGCCGCGTGCTGGACAAGGGCGAGCCCAAGTATCTGAACTCGCCAGAGACGCCGGTTTTCAGCAAGGGCCGCGAGCTGTACGGCCTGTTCGAAGGCCGCCAGGCGATGCGCCAGCGCGGCTACGCGTTGGTTGTCGAGGGCTATATGGACGTGGTCGCGCTCGCCCAGCACGAATTCGGCAACGCCGTGGCCACGCTGGGCACGGCCTGCACCGCCGAGCACGTCCACAAGCTGTTCCGCTTCACAGAATCGGTCGTTTTCAGCTTCGACGGCGACGCCGCCGGCCGCCGCGCCGCCGTGCGCGCGCTGGAAGCCGCCCTGCCCCACGCGACCGAGACGCGCACCGTCAAGTTCCTCTTCCTGCCGACCGAGCACGACCCGGATTCGTATGTGCGCGAACTCGGCGCCGAGGCCTTCGAGCGCTGCGTCGAGACCGCCGTGCCGCTGTCGCGCCAGCTCTCCACGGTCGCCGCCGACGGCTGCGACCTGAGCACGCCCGAGGGCCGCGCCCGCATGCTCAAACAGGCCCACCCGCTGTGGAACCTGCTGCCCGACGGCCTGCTGCGCCGCCAATTGCTGGGCGAACTGGCCCGCCAGGGTCAGCTGCCCGAAGCCGAGTTGCAATCGCTGTGGCTGGGCGAACCAGCTGCCGCGCCAGCCGCTGCCCCGGCGCCCGCCGAGCGCCCGCGCTGGCAGCCCAAGGCGGAGTGGAAAGCCGGCAAGGGTGACTGGAAAGGCAAGCGGCGCGAGGAAGAGCCTCGCCCCGCCGGCCCGCGCGCAACGCCGACGACCCCCACCGACAACGCCGTGCGTCTGCTGCTCCAGCACAGCGAACTGTGGGAAACACTCACCGACGAAGACCGCGCGCAGCTGCACGATCTGCCCGGCGTGCACGGCGACCTCATCCACTGGTTGGAGCGCCATCTGACCCATCACGGCAGCAGCCCCTGGGCGGCGATACAGGCCGGTTTGGCGGCCGACGGCTTCGGCGACGCACTCAAGCGCCTGGTGAGCCCGCTCCAGGCCCTGGGCATAGACGAACTGGACGCGACCGGAGACCTGGCACGAGCCATCACCGGCCTGCGTTCCCAGGCGTCGACGCCGCTGCCGGCCGGCAGCGGCGCGACCGATGACGAACGTCGGCGCGCGCTGGAAGCCCTGGCGCGGACGCGCGAGCGCCACGGCATTGCGCCGGTCAAACCACCGGAGTTTTGAACTCTGGATGAATTTCGCGGATAATCTCGTGTTTTCCGCGCGCGTCAACAAGAGTGACGGCAGAGAGATGCCGGACCCGGCCACCCAGCGACACTGGGCAACTCATCAAAGAGTTTTGATGGCCAAAATATCCGCCAGCTCTGCACTCCAAACGATCACGCCAGCTTGTTCGCGGCACGCCAGGGTCCCTCGGCCGAATTCCGGTTGATACCTCGGTGACGAAAGCCACCGCCCCCGCCCCGCCGGTTTTGATGACCAGCCCGGGCAGGCCGCGGTGGCTGCTGCATTTCCGAAACTGAATCTAGAACGCCCGCGCCACCCCGCCGAAGGACCTGCATGACCGCCAAGAAGACCGCCGCGACCAAGGCCAGCCCCGCTCCCGCCGAAGAGCTGAAGAAGAAGCCCGCTGCCAAAACGGCCGCTGCCGAGGCACCCGCCAAGGCGACCAAGGCCGCCGCCAAGCCGGCCGCCAAGGCCGCAGCAGCGACCGACGACGACAAGCCCAAGCGCGGTCGCAAGCCCAAGGCGGAGACCGAGTCGAAGAAGGCCGGCGGCAAAAAGGAACTCGAGGAAGACGTGGACCTGTCCGACGTCGACGCCGAGCTCGAGGGCGAGGTGGAAGCCGAGGTCGAGGAAGTCACCGCCGTGGCGGAAGACACGCCCAAGGCCAAGCCGCTGCGCATGAAGGTCAGCCGCGCCAAGGAGCGCGCGCTGATGCGTGAGTTCGGCCTCGAAGAGACCGCGCTGACCGAAGAGGAAGCCCTCAAGCGCCGCAGCGAGCTGAAGACCCTCATCAAGATGGGCAAGACGCGTGGTTTCCTGACGCACCAGGAAATCAACGACCACTTGCCTGAGAAGCTGGTCAGCGAGGAAATCCTCGAAGCCATCGTGTCCATGCTCAACGACATGGGCATCGCCGTCTACGAGCAGGCGCCCGACGCCGCCACGCTGCTGATCCAGGGCAACACGACGGCCACGTCGACCGAAGAAGAAGCCGAAGAAGCCGCCGAAGCCGCGCTGTCGACGGTGGACTCCGAGTTCGGCCGCACGACCGACCCGGTGCGCATGTACATGCGCGAAATGGGCACGGTCGAGCTGCTGACGCGTGAAGGCGAAATCGAGATCGCCAAGCGCATCGAAGGCGGCCTGCAGGCCATGATGCTGGCGATCTCGGCGTCGCCGACGACCATCGCCCACATCCTCGAGTTCTCGACCAAGATCCGCGCCGGCGAGATGCAGATCTCTGAAGTGGTGGACGGCTTCGTCGCCGCGGACGAGGCGGACGACTATGTGGCCGAAGAAGACTTCGACGAGTTCGACGAGGAAGACGACGATGACGGCAATGGCGGCTCCAAGGCGCTGACCAAGAAGCTCGAAGAGCTGAAGAACGCCGCACTGGTAAAGCTGGACACGATGTCCGCCGCCTTCGACAAGATGCGCAAGGCCTTCGAGAAGGACGGCTACAAGTCGGCCCCGTACAACAAGGCCCAGCAGGCCATCAGCGCCGAGCTGATGACCATCCGCTTCACGGTCAAGACCATCGAGAAGCTGTGCGACATCCTGCGCAGTCAGGTCGACGACGTGCGCCGCTACGAGCGCGAACTGCGCAAGATCGTGGTGGACAAGTGCGGCATGCCGCAAGAGCACTTCATCAAGACCTTCCCGCCCAACGCGCTGAACCTGAAGTGGGCCGAGAAGGAAGTCGCCAGCGGCAAGCCCTACGCGGTGATCCTGGCGCGCAACCTGCCGCCCGTGCAGGAACTGCAGCAGAAGCTGACGGACATCCAGGCCAAGGCCGTGGTGCCGCTGGACGACCTGAAGGACATCAACAAGAAGATGAACGAGGGCGAGAAGGCCTCTCGTGATGCGAAGAAGGAAATGATCGAGGCGAACCTGCGCCTCGTGATCTCCATCGCCAAGAAGTACACCAACCGCGGCCTGCAGTTCCTGGACCTGATCCAGGAAGGCAATATCGGCCTGATGAAGGCGGTGGACAAGTTCGAATACCGCCGCGGCTACAAGTTCTCGACGTATGCAACGTGGTGGATCCGCCAGGCCATCACAAGGAGCATTGCCGACCAGGCCCGCACCATCCGCATCCCGGTTCACATGATCGAGACGATCAACAAGATGAACCGCATCTCGCGTCAGCATTTGCAGGAGTTCGGCTTCGAGCCGGACGCGCCGACGCTGGCTGAGAAGATGGAGATCCCGGAAGACAAGATCCGCAAGATCATGAAGATCGCCAAGGAGCCGATCTCCATGGAGACGCCGATCGGCGACGACGACGACAGCCACCTGGGCGACTTCATCGAGGACACTAACAACACCGCGCCCATCGAGGCGGCCATGCAGGCCGGCCTGCGCGACGTGGTGAAGGACATCCTCGACAGCCTGACGCCGCGCGAAGCCAAGGTGCTGCGCATGCGCTTCGGCATCGAGATGCAGAGCGACCACACGCTGGAGGAAGTCGGCAAGCAGTTCGACGTGACGCGTGAGCGCATCCGCCAGATCGAGGCCAAGGCGATTCGCAAGCTGAAGCACCCGAGCCGGTCGGACAAGTTGCGCACGTATCTGGACAATCTGTAAAGGTTGGCTGGAGACGTGGTTCGCGCCAGCGAACTGCCGCGCAGCGGCAACGCAACTTGCGCCCTGACTCGCACCGCGAGACAGGGCACAAGCTGCGCGCGACGCCACAGGCCGGCTTCCCCCGGCCTTTTTTGCGCCTATAAACTTCTGACATGACAGCGATCCGCGAGCGCACTGTCCTCTTCGCCGACCTGCGCGGCAGTACCGGGCTGTACGAATCCCTAGGCAACGCCGAAGCGAGCGGCATGGTCACGCAGACCGTCGGCCAGATCAGCGAGGCCGTGCTGGAAAGCGGCGGCCAGCTCATCAAGACGCTCGGCGACGGCTTGATGGCCGCCTTCGAGACGCCGCGCGATGGCGTGCGCGCAGCCCAGCGCATGCAGGAGATGCTGGATCGCACCGTGCAGCGTGCGCGCCGCCTGAACAACCCGGCGATGCTGGCCCTGCGCCTGCAGGTGGCGTTGGCGCGCGGCGAGGTGGTGGAACTGAACGGCGACTGCTTCGGTGACGCCGTCAATGTCGCGGCCCGCCTCATCGACCACGCTGGCGACGGCGAGATCCTCATCACCACCGAGGTGCTGGCCGGCCTGCACCACGCCTCCAAGGCGCGCTTTCGCAGCCTGGACCGCATCTCCGTGCGCGGTCGCATCGAGCCCGTGCATGTCTACCGCATGGACGCTGCAGTGCTGCTCGGCGCCGATGACACGGCGACCCAGTTCGGTGAGCCGATGCGCTCGGTCGACCCCGACGGCATGCGCCTCGTCTGGCAAGACCTGGACCGTGTCTTCGACATCGGCGCCATGCCCATTGTGCTGGGCCGCAGCGTGCAGGCCACCTACTGCATCACCGACGCCCGCGTGTCGCGCTCGCATGCCCGCATCGACTGGCAAGGCAGCAGCTTCGAGCTGACCGACCTCTCCTACAACGGCACCTACGTGCGCTTCGGCGAGTCGGGCGAGTTGCTGAGCCTCAAGCGCGGCAGCTGCACGCTGCACGGCAGCGGCGTCATCGGCCTGGGCGGCCTGCCGGGCGACGAGCAGTCGCCCACCGTGCGCTTCGAGGTGCTGCACTTTGCCGATACCGAACCGCAAGGTTTCGGCGGCCCCCGCTCACGCCGCTGATGCCGTTCCTGCCTGAACCGCCGCATCGACACGGCGCTGCTCCCACGAGCCCTGACACGGCGGTGCTGCTGTGCAACCTCGGCACACCCGAGGCGCCGACCGCGCCCGCACTGCGCCGCTATCTCGCGCAGTTCCTCGCCGACCCGCGCGTCGTCGAGATCCCGCGCCTGATCTGGCTGGCCATCCTGCACGGCATCATCCTGCGCCTGCGGCCGGCCAAGTCGGCGGCCAAGTACGCCACGGTCTGGACGCCCGAGGGCTCGCCGCTCAAGGTCTGGACCGACAAGCAGGCCAAGCTGCTGCAGGGGGCGCTGGGCGAACGCGGACTGTGCGTGCGCGTGGCCTATGCGATGCGCTACGGCCAGCCGGACATAGCCGCGACGCTGGACGCACTGAAGCGCGAGGGCGTGCGCCGCGTGCTGGTGCTGCCGGCCTACCCGCAGTACTCGGGGGCGACGACGGCCAGCGTCATCGACGACGTGGCGCGCTGGGCGCTGCAGACCCGCCATCTGCCCGAGCTGCGCTTCGTCAACCACTACCACGACGACCCCGCCTACATCGGCGCGCTGGCCCAGACCGTGCGCGAGCACTGGCAGCGCGACGGCCGCGCCGAGAAGCTGGTCATGAGCTTTCACGGCATGCCCGAGCGCACGCTGCACCTGGGCGACCCCTATCACTGCGAATGCCTGAAGACCGGCCGCCTGCTCGCCGAAGCACTGGGGTTGCAGGACGGCGAGTGGCTCGTGACCTTCCAGAGCCGCTTCGGCAAGGCCAAATGGCTGGAGCCCTACACCGAGCCCAGCCTCGTCAAACTGGCCAAGGGCGGCCTCAAGTCCGTGGACGTCATCTGCCCCGGCTTTGCGGTCGACTGCCTGGAGACGCTGGAAGAGATCAACCAGGAGGCGCGTGCCGCCTTCCTCGCGGCCGGTGGCCAGCGCTTTGGCTACATCCCCTGCCTGAACGACCACCCGGCCGGCATGCGGGCGCTGGCCAGGCTGGCCGAGCGCCATCTGCAAGGCTGGCCGACAGAGGCGCCTCATCCCGACACGCTGGCGCTGCAACGCCAGCGCGCGCTGGCCGCAGGAGCGAACGAGTGAGCGAAGCCCCGACCAGCATGCGCCTGGACAAATGGCTCTGGGCCGCGCGCTTCTACAAGACCCGCGCGCTGGCCGTCGACGAGATCAACCTGGGCCGGGTGCGCGTCGGCGGCGTGCCGGTCAAGCCGGCGCGGGACGTGAAGGTCGGTGACCTGCTCAGCATCCGCATCGGCACGCTCTCGCGCGAGGTCGAGGTGAAAGGCCTGTCCAGCCAGCGCGGACCGGCACCGGCCGCCCAGGCGCTCTACGCCGAGACCCCCGCCAGCATCACTGCCCGGGAGGCGGCCGCCGAGGCGCGCCGGCTGGCGCCTGAGCCGGCCGACAGCATCGAGCAAGGCCGCCCGACCAAGCAGGACCGCCGCCGGCTGGCGGACTGGGACCGGTGGTCGGCGTCGGTGGATGACCTCGACGACGCGGCCGATCCGGGTTGACCCGGATAATTCCTTCCTAATTCCCCCTCTTGAAACCAGGGCATCGCGCCTCATGTCGATGCGGTTACCCCTTTTTCTGCCATGACGACCGAACATCCCCTGCCCGAAGACGCCGCCGGCGCTGCCGACCCCACGGCCGCCGAGCTGAACCCTGAAATCAAGATCGCCGACCTGGAAGGCCGCCTCGCAGAGATGAGCGACGCCTACCTGCGCGCCAAGGCCGAGGCCGAGAACGTGCGACGCCGTGCCGAGGAGGACATCTCCAAGGCCCGCAAATTCGCGGTCGAGAGCTTTGCCGAAGCCATGCTGCCGGTGATGGACAGCCTGGAAGGCGCCATCGCCACGCCCAGCGCGAGTGTCGACACCGTGCTGGAAGGCGTGCACGCCACGCGCCGCCAGCTGTCCAGCGCGCTGGAGCGCAACCGGGTGGTCGAGATCAACCCGGGTCAGGGCGCCAAGTTCGACCCGCACCAGCACCAGGCCATCTCCGTGGTGCCGGCACCGACCCAGGACCCCAACACGGTGGTCGCCGTGCTGCAAAAGGGCTTCCTGATCGCCGACCGCGTGCTGCGCCCGGCACTCGTGACAGTTTCGGCACCGAAATGACCTGCGTTACGCCGTGCTCTTGAAGCGCGGCGACTGATCCGCAAATCGAATACATCCAACAAATCTTCAGGAGTTCCACATGGGAAAGATCATCGGCATTGACTTGGGCACCACGAATTCGTGCGTGTCGGTCATGGAAGGCAACACCACCCGCGTCATCGAGAACGCGGAAGGCGCCCGCACCACGCCGTCCATCATTGCCTACCAGGAAGACGGCGAGATCCTCGTCGGCGCGTCGGCCAAGCGCCAGTCGGTCACCAACCCGAAGAACACGATTTACGCGGTGAAGCGCCTGATCGGCCGCAAGTTCTCCGAGAAGGAAGTGCAGAAGGACATCGATCTGATGCCCTACGCCATCACCGCCGCCGACAACGGCGACGCGTGGGTGGAAGTGCGCGGCAAGAAGCTGGCACCGCAGCAGGTCTCGGCCGAGATCCTGCGCAAGATGAAGAAGACGGCCGAGGACTACCTCGGCGAAGAAGTGACCGAGGCCGTCATCACGGTGCCGGCCTACTTCAACGACGCCCAGCGCCAGGCGACCAAGGACGCCGGCCGCATCGCCGGCTTGGACGTCAAGCGCATCATCAACGAGCCCACCGCCGCAGCCCTGGCCTTCGGCCTGGACAAGCACGGCAAGGGCGACCGCAAGATCGCCGTCTATGACCTGGGTGGCGGCACGTTCGACGTGTCCATCATCGAGATCGCCGATGTCGACGGCGAGAAGCAGTTCGAAGTGCTGTCGACCAACGGCGACACCTTCCTGGGCGGCGAAGACTTTGACCAGCGCATCATTGACTACATCGTCACCGAGTTCAAAAAGGAACAAGGCGTCGACCTGACCAAGGACGTGCTTGCCCTGCAACGCCTGAAGGAAGCCGCCGAGAAGGCCAAGATCGAGCTGTCCAACTCGTCGCAGACCGACGTCAACCTGCCCTACATCACGGCAGACGCGACCGGCCCGAAGCACCTGAACGTCAAGCTGACCCGCGCCAAGCTGGAGTCGCTGGTGGACGAGCTGATCGAGCGCACGATGGCGCCCTGCCGCATCGCCATCAAGGATGCCGGCGTGTCGGTCAGCGACATCGACGACATCATCCTGGTCGGCGGCATGAGCCGCATGCCCAAGGTGCAGGAGAAGGTCAAGGAGTTCTTCGGCAAGGAGCCGCGCAAGGACGTGAACCCCGACGAGGCCGTGGCCGTCGGTGCCGCCATCCAGGGCCAGGTCCTGGGCGGCGAGCGCAAGGATGTGCTGCTGCTGGACGTCACCCCGCTGTCGCTCGGCATCGAGACGCTGGGCGGCGTGATGACGAAGATGATCAAGAAGAACACGACCATCCCGACCAAGTTCGCGCAGACCTTCTCGACCGCTGACGACAACCAGCCGGCCGTGACGATCAAGGTCTACCAGGGTGAGCGCGAGCTGGCCCAGGCCAACAAGTCGCTGGGCGAGTTCAACCTCGAAGGCATCGCGCCGGCTGCACGCGGCACGCCGCAGATCGAGGTCAGCTTCGACATCGACGCCAACGGCATCCTGCACGTCGGCGCCAAGGACAAGGGCACCGGCAAGGAAAACAAGATCACCATCAAGGCGAACTCGGGCCTGAGCGAGGCCGAGATCGAGAAGATGGTGAAGGACGCCGAAGCCAACGCGGCCGACGACAAGAAGAAGGTCGAGCTGGTGCAGGCCCGCAACCAGGCCGACGGCCTGGTGCACAGCGTGCGCAAGTCGCTGAGCGAGCATGGCGACAAGCTCGAAGCGGCCGAGAAGGACGCGATCGAGGCTGCCGCCAAGGACGTGGAAGAAGCCATCAAGGGCGACGACCAGGCCGCCATCGAGGCCAAGACCGAGGCGCTGATGACGGCCAGCCAGAAGCTGGGCGAGAAGATCTACGCCGACCAGCAAGGTGCGCAAGCAGCCGCGGCCGCAGCCGGTGCGGGCGCTGCCGAGCAGCCCCAGGCTGCACCGCAGAGCGAGGCCAAGCGCCCGGCCGACGACAACGTCGTGGATGCCGAGTTCAAGGAAGTCAAGGACGGCAAGTAAGTCCTCGATGACCCGGCCCGGCGGTGCTGCGAAGCGCCGCCGGGCCTTTGCCCTTCAAAGAACACAGCATGGCTTCCAAGCGCGATTACTACGAAATCCTCGGCCTCGCGAAGAACGCGACCGAGGAGGACATCAAGAAGGCCTACCGCAAGCTGGCCATGAAGCACCACCCCGACCGCAACCAGGGCGACGGGGCGAAGAAGTCCGAGGAACAGTTCAAGGAGGTCAAGGAGGCCTACGAGATGCTGTCCGACGCGCAGAAGCGCGCGGCCTATGACCAGTACGGCCACGCCGGCGTCGATCCCAACATGGGCGGCGGGCGCGGCGGCCCGGGCACGGAAGGCTTTGGCGGCTTTGCCGAGGCCTTCGGCGACATCTTTGGCGACATCTTCGGCGGCCAGGGCGGCGGCCGTCGCCCGGGCGCGGGTGGCCAGCAGGTCTACCGCGGCAGCGACCTCAGCTACGCGATGGAGATCACGCTCGAAGAGGCCGCACGCGGCAAGGAAACGCAGATCCGCATTCCCAGCTGGGAAGGCTGCGAGACCTGCGGCGGCTCGGGCGCCAAGCCCGGCACGTCGGCCAAGACCTGCGGCTCCTGCCAGGGCTCGGGCACGGTGCACATGCGCCAGGGCTTCTTCAGCATCCAGCAGACCTGCCCGCACTGCCACGGCAGTGGCAAGATCATCCCGGACCCCTGCACGACCTGCAACGGCCAGGGCAAGGTCAAGAAGCAGAAGACGCTGGAGGTCAAGATCCCGGCCGGCATCAACGAGGGCATGCGCATCCGCTCGGCGGGCAATGGCGAGCCCGGCGTGAACGGCGGCCCGGCGGGTGACCTCTACATCGAGATCCGCATCAAGCAGCACGACCTCTTCGAGCGCGATGGCGACGACCTGCATTGCACGATGCCGGTCTCGATGGTCACGGCCACGCTGGGCGGCAGCATCGAGGTGCCCACGCTGGGCGGCAAGGCCGAGATCGAACTGCCCGAGGGCACGCAGCACGGCAAGACCTTCCGCCTGCGCGGCAAGGGCATCAAGGGCGTGCGCTCCAGCTACCCGGGCGACCTCTACTGCCACATCGCCATCGAGACGCCGGTCAAGCTCACCGAGCACCAGAAGAAGCTGCTCAAGGAACTGGACGAGTCGCTCAAGAAGGGCGGCGAGCGGCACTCGCCGAACGCCAAGAGCTGGACGGATCGGGTCAAGGACTTGTTCAAGTAAGCGCGCGTCACCTCACGCAGCCGCAGCGCCCGCAAGGGCCCTGCGGCTTTTTCTCGCCCAGCGGTATTGCGTAACCAGAAATGACCGCGCGTCGGAAATCACGGAATGCCCCGATAGCGCGCGTTAACCAGCTCACCAGTCTTGACTGGCAACGCCTAAAGTCATCCGACTGTCACTCGATGACTCATAAGTGATGCTTCGCACGCGATTTCCGATCAAAACCCATGGCTCGGTGCCGGGGAAGGACGTCGCATGTTCCTGATGGATCAGACCATCCAGGCCGCGTCGGCGCTGATCATCGACAGCAATGCCAACTCGCGCAGCCTGATGTCGGCCCAACTGCGTGACCTGGGCGTGGGCACCGTGCGCCAGACACCGCGCGTGAAGGATGCGCGCGTGATGCTGGAGCACCAGAGCTTCGACATCGTGCTGTGCGACTACCACTTCGACGCCAGTGACACGTCCGGCCAGGACCTGCTGGACGAGTTGCGCCGCGAAGGCTTGCTGCCCTACTCCACCGTGTTCGTCATGGTGACCAGTGAGGCCACCTACGCCAAGGTGGCCGAGGCTGCCGAGGCCGCGCTGGACGCCTACCTCATCAAGCCCTACACCAGCGCCAACCTGGCCGAGCGGCTGGCCAGCGCGCGCCAGCGCAAGCGCTTGATGAAGGACATCTTCGAGGCCATCGAGAACCAGGACTTCGAGACCGCCGCCAACCTGTGCCTGGCGCGCTTCGAGGCCAAGGAGAAATACTGGCTTTACGCCGCGCGCATCGGCGCCGAGTTGCTGCTGCGCCTGAAGCGCTTCCCCGACGCCAAGGTCCTCTACGAGGCCATCATCGCCGCCAAGACCGTGCCCTGGGCGCGGCTGGGCGTGGCGCGCACCGAGGTGGCCAGCGGCAACCTGCAGGCGGCACGGCGCACGCTTGAGAACCTCATCGGCGAACTGCCCGACTACGCCGACTCGCACGACCTGATGGGCCATGTGCAGATGGAGCAAGGCGACCTGCGCGAGGCGCTGAAGACCTACCAGACCGCCGCCACCCTGACGCCCGGCTGCCTGCTGCGCCTGCAACGCTGCGGCTCGCTGGGCTTTTACGCTGGCCAGCGCGCCGAGGCGCTGAAGATGCTGGAGCGCGCCATGTCGCAAGGCCTGCGCTCCAAGCTCTTCGACATGCTCAGCCTGGTGCTCATCGGCCTGATGCGCTTCGACAACAAGGACCACAAGGGTTTCAAGTACGCCCACGACTCCCTGGCCGCCGCGCTGGAGCGCGCGCCTGGCTCCATCCGGCTGCAGCGCTTCGACCTGGTCTTCCGCGGCCTGGCCTTCCTGCTGGAGCGGCGCGTGGGCCAGGCTCTCGTCGTCGCACGCGAGTTCACCGGCCACGCCGACGCCGGCAACTTCGACCTCGAAGCCGCCTCGCTGCTGACGGCGCTGTGGATTCGCCTGTCCAGCCAGGAGGTGGAGCTGGAAGAGATGATGCCCATCTTGCAAGGCCTCGGCATGCGGCACTGCACGGCCAAGGCCAGCACCGAGATCCTCGTCGCCATCGTCGAGGTCCACCAGGGCGCGGCCGACCAGTTCCGCGACTGCCACCAGAAGATCTTCAATGTCGCCGAGACGGCCATGCGCCACTCGATGCGCGGCAGTCCCAAGGTGGCCGTGGAGTTGCTGATCCAGCAGGGCGAGACGACGCGCAACGCCAAGCTCATCGACATGGCGGCCCTGGTGCTGAAGCGCCACACCGACAAGATCGAGGATGCCGACCAACTGGCCGTGCGGATTGACGACCTGTTCGGCCGCTTCGTGAAGCCCATGGCCGCCGGCTCGTCCAAGCCCCGCGCAGCGGGTGGCATGGCACTGCGCACCGCAGCTGCTGCCACGGCCGAAGCCACCGCCTGAGCTCGCCCGCGTATCACCCGAGGGCCGCCGTCATGCGGGGCCGCGAGAATGCGCGCCGAAGCTGCTTCCTGCCCTCTCTCCGATGTCCCTGTTCAAGCGCCTGCTGGCCTGGTTTCGCCCCGACACCTCGCGTCCCCTGACCCAGGCCTGGCTGGCCGCCCTGTGGATGGGCCTGTTGGCCAACTGGCCGCTGTGGCAGCAACTGCACGGCATGGCCGATGTGCGCCCTCTCTTCACGCTGGCATTCGCCGGCATGGTCACCGCCGCCACCGGCGCGCTGCTGAGCCTGCTGGCCTGGCCGCGCCTCATCAAGGGCGTGCTCGTCGTGCTGCTGTTGAGCGCCGGCGCGCTGGCCTATTTCATCGGCAGCTACGGCATCGTCTTCGACCCCACCATGGTCGTGAACATGGCGCAGACCGATGTGCGCGAGACGCGCGACCTGCTGAGCTGGCGCCTGCTTGCCAGCATCGCGCTGCTGGGCGCCCTGCCCGCCTGGTGGCTGCTGCGCCGGCCTGCCGCGCCCAAGCAGGCGCTGGTGAAGCGCCTGAGCGGCAACGTTGCGGCCTTTGCGCTGGGCATAGGCGTGATGGTGCTGCTGGCGTTGAGTGTGTTTGCCGACCTGTCGTCGACGATGCGCAACTACAAGACCATCCGCTACATGGTCACGCCGCTGAACGCGGTCTATTCGATCAGCAGCGCCGCGCTGCGCCGCCAGGCCGCGCCGAGCGGCCCGCCGGCCGTCATCGGCGCGGACGCCCGCCTGCTGCCGCGCGCTGCAGGGTCCAAGCCGCCGCTGTTGCTGCTCGTCGTCGGCGAAACGGCGCGGGCCATGAACTTCAGCCTCAACGGCTATGCACGACCCACCAACCCGGAGCTGGGCAAGCTGCCAGTGTTGAGCTTCACGCAGGTCTCGTCCTGCGGCACGAGCACGGCGGCGTCCCTGCCCTGCATGTTCTCGCCGCTGGGCCGCGAGGCCTTTGGCGACGTCAAGGGCACGCAGGAAAACCTGCTCGACGTGCTACAGCGCGCCGGGCTGGCCGTGCTGTGGCTGGACAACCAGAGCGGCTGCAAGGGCCTGTGCGACCGCGTGCCGAACAGCTTCACGGCCAAGCTGCCCGACGGCGCGGCACAGCTGCCGCCGGGCCTGTGCGACGGTGAAGAGTGCTTCGACGAGTCGCTTCTGCACGAGCTGGACAAGCGCATCGCCGCGCTGGACCCGGAGCGCGTCAAGCGCGGCCTCGTGCTCGTCATGCACCAGATGGGCAGCCACGGTCCGGCCTACTTCAAGCGCTCGCCGCCCGACCTGAAACCCTTCCAGCCCGAGTGCAGGAGCAACGCGCTGCAGCAGTGCCCGCGCGAGCAGGTCGTCAACGGCTACGACAACACCCTTGCGACGACCGACCGCCTGCTGGCCCGGTCCATCGCCTGGCTGCAGACGCAGAGCAGCCGCTTCGACGCCGGCATGCTCTACGTGTCCGACCACGGCGAGTCGCTGGGCGAGAACGGCCTCTACCTGCACGGCATGCCCTATGCGATGGCACCGGCCGAGCAGACGCACGTGCCGATGGTGCTGTGGGTGCCCGAGGATGGCGGCGTGGCCGCATCACTGAAGCCGGGCTGCCTGGCCGCGCTGCGCGACAAGCCGGCCTCACATGACAACCTCTTCCACACCGCCATGGGCTGGGTGGGCGCGCGGGCGGATGTCTACAAGGCGGAGTGGGATCTGCTGGCGGGCTGTCGAAACTGAAGACCTTGCGGGACAGACCGCTCGATCGCAGCGAGTAGCTCTGTCCCCAACTGGCTAGAAAAGGTCGCCCTGCGCCGACGCCTTGCGCGGCCGTTTGAACAGCGCCAGTTGCACCGGCCGCCGCTCGGTGCGCAGCCCCAGCTTGGTGACCATCCGCCGCAACCGCGCGCGCAGCAGGTCGGCCCAGATGCCCTCGCCACTGAAGCGCGTACCGAAGCGCGCGTCGTTGTCCTTGCCACCACGCATGTCGCGGATGCGCGCCATCACGCGCTCGGCACGGTCGGGGAAGTGGCGTTGCAGCCAGTCCTGGAACAACGGGTTCACCTCCCAGGGCAGGCGCACCGGGATGCTGAAGGCGCTGCTCGCACCGGCCGCCACGGCGGCCTCCAGGATGCGCTCCAGCTCCGGCTCGTTGATGAAGGGAATGATGGGCGACACGCTGACGCCGACCGGCACGCCAGCCTCGGCCAGCGCCTGAATCGTGCGCAGCCGCCGTGCCGGTGCGGCGGCACGCGGCTCCAGGATGCGGGCGAGATCGTTGTCCAGCGTGGTGATGGACAGGTAGACCGACACCAGGCCCTGCGCCGCCATCGGCGCGATGAGGTCCAGG
Organism: Roseateles sp. P5_E8; assembly: GCF_054177665.1. Taxonomy (NCBI): domain Bacteria; kingdom Pseudomonadati; phylum Pseudomonadota; class Betaproteobacteria; order Burkholderiales; family Sphaerotilaceae; genus Roseateles; species Roseateles sp. P5_E8. The sequence continues at coordinate 73,721 of NZ_JBGCUM010000001.1, forward strand.
TCGCGCTCGATGCCGCTGCTCTTGGTGACGACCGAGAACGGATGGCTGCACTCGGCGAGCACCTCGACGATGCGCCGCGTGATGCCCAGCCTGCGCTCGACAGGCTGGTAGGCGTCCGTGGCCGTGCCCAGCACCAGCGAGCGCGGCTCGTAGCGCGGCGAAGCCAGCGTCTCGCGCAGGCGCTCCGCCGCGTTGACCTTGGCGACGATGCGGGTCTCGAAGTCCAGGCCCGGCGACATGTTCAGGTAGCTGTGCGTGGGCCGGGCAAAACAGTAGACGCAGCCATGTTCGCAGCCGCGGTAGGGGTTGATGGAGTAGTCGAAGGAGATGTCCGGCGACTGGTTGCTGGTGACGATCTTCTTGGCGTGTTCCTCGATGACCTGGGTGGCGACCGGCAGATGCTCCTCGGCGGCGTCCTGGTCCAGCGATCCCCAGCCGTCGTCGTACTGCTCGCGCTCGCGCTGCTCGAAGCGATGCGGCATGGCTGTCGCCGTGCCGCGGCCCTTGATGGAGTCCACGGGCACGAGTCCCGGCTGAGCGGCGGCAATGCGGATCGGTGCGGGCGACATACTGTAAATATATACAGTATTTCGCTGTGATCCAGCTCATTTTTTGAGGCCCTGACGACCGGTGCAGTCGTCGACAACCGGTTTTTTCCTGACCCCATTTCATGGCGGCTGCTAGGTAGTTATCAGCAGGCTAACCGATGAAGGTTCGGTGGACAGTCGAGTCATGACCCAGGCGGCCCACCCCGAACTCAAGCTGCTCGTCGTCGACGATGACCAGGAATCGGCAGAGTCCCTGGCGTTCTGCCTTCAGCTCGAAGGCCGCAGGGTCCAGTACGCCACATGCGGCGAAGGGGCCCTCAGGCTGGCAGAGACGTTCACGCCCGACGTCGCCTTGATCGACATCTTCATGCCTGGGGTGGACGGCCACGCGCTCGCGGCGGAGCTGCGCAGGCGCTTCGGCAGCAAGATCGTCGTCATCGCCGTCACCGGCGCGCTCAAGAGCGTCGAACTGGACGCCTTCGACGCCCATCTGATGAAGCCTATCAACTTCAGCCAGCTGGATGCGCTGCTCACGCAGCACCGCCCCAGCGCCTGATCAGTACTCGTCCCGCTCGACGCCGACATAGCCAGGCGCGAGGTTTTCGAACTTGGTGTGCATGCGCTGGAACATCAGCTTCACCGTGCCCACCGGGCCGTTACGCTGCTTGGCGATGATGATCTCCGCCACGCCGGGTTCCTTGCACTCTTCCTTGGTGTAGTACTCGTCGCGGTAGATGAACATGATGATGTCGGCATCCTGCTCGATGGCGCCGGACTCGCGCAGGTCGGACATCATGGGCCGCTTGTCGGGCCGCTGCTCCACCGAGCGGTTCAGCTGCGACAGCGCGATGACGGGGCACTTCAGCTCCTTGGCCAGCGCCTTCAGGCCGCGCGAGATCTCGCCGATCACCGTCGCGCGGTTCTCCTCGCTGGCGCCGCCGTTGCCGCTCATCAGCTGCAGGTAGTCGACGACGATCAGGCCAAGCTGGCCGCAGATGCGCGCCTGGCGCCGCGCGCGGGCACGCACCTCGGACGGGCTCAGGCCCGGGCTCTCGTCGATGAAGATGCTGGCTTTGCCGAGCTTGTCGACCGCTTCGGAGAGCCGCCCCCATTCGTCATCCGCCAGCTTGCCGGTGCGCAGATGGCTCTGGTCGATGCGGCCGATAGAACCCACCATCCGCAAGGCCAGCTGGGCAGCGCCCATTTCCATCGAGTAGATGACGACGGGCAGGCCCTCGTTGATGGCCACGTTCTCGGCGATGTTGACGGCGAACGCCGTCTTGCCCATGGACGGGCGCGCGGCCAGCACGATGAGGTCGCCGGGTTGCAGGCCGGCCGTCTGCTTGTCCAGGTCATAGAAGCCGGTGCGCACACCGGTCACGTCCTGGGCGCCGCTCTCGGCCAGCTCGTTGACGCGGTCGATCAGCGCCACCACCAGGTTGTCCATGCTTTGGAAGCCCTGGCGGTTGCGCGAGCCTTCCTCGCCAATGCGGAAGATCTTGCCCTCGGCCTCATCAAGGATCTGCGTGACCGCGCGGCCCTGCGGGTTCATCGCGGCGGTGGCAATCTCGTCGCTGGTGGCCACCAGCTTGCGCAGGATGGCGCGCTCCCGGACGATCTCCGCATAACGACGCAGATTGGCGGCACTGGGCACGCTTTGCGCGATCGAGTTCAAGTACGACAGGCCGCCGCACTCCTCGGCGCGGCCGACCGAAGTCAGCTCGTCGAAGACCGTGACGACGTCCGCCGGCTTGCCCGCGTTGATGAGCTTGCCGATGGCGGCAAAGATGTGCTTGTGCTCGAAGCGGTAGAAATCGCTGTCGGTCAGCAGATCGCCCGCGCGGTCCCAGGCGGAGTTGTCGATCAGCAGGCCACCAAGCACGCTGTACTCGGCCTCGACCGAGTGCGGCGGCACGCGCAGTCGTGCGACTTCGTCGTCATGGGGTGCGGAGGAAGAGGTCGGGAAGATCGCTGACATCGCTTGTGGATAAAGCTGTGGACGAACTGGGAGCAGGCGGTGGATCGGGCGGGAAAACTCGATCCGGAAAGACAGAAGGCCGAAACCCTGAGGTTTCGGCCTTCGTTAGGTTGTAGCCCTGTTGGGCTACTTCACCATTAGGGCGATTACTCGACCGCGGCCACGACCTGGACGTTGATCTCGACGACCACGTCGGTGTGCGCAGCCACGCCAACCGAGAACTCGCCCACGTTCTTCAGCGGGCCGTTCGGCAGGCGCACTTGCGACTTGGCGATGGCCGTGCCGGCCTTCGTCAGCGCCTCGGCGATGTCGGCATTGGTCACCGAACCGAACAGACGGCCGTCAACGCCAGCCTTCTGGGCGATGCGAACGGTGCTGCCAGCCAGCTTCTCGCCGAGCTTCTGGGCTTCCGCCAGCTTTGCAGCGGCGATCTTTTCCAGTTCGGCGCGCTTGACTGCGAATTCCTTGATCGCGGCTTCGGTCGCACGGCGTGCGGCCTTGGTCGGGATCAGGAAGTTGCGGGCGTAACCGTCCTTGACCTTGACGACGTCGCCGAGGTTGCCGAGGTTGGACACTTTTTCGAGCAGGATCACTTGCATGTCGTCAGCTCCTTAGACCTTGTGCTGGTCGCTGTACGGCAGGAAGGCCAGGAAGCGCGCGCGCTTGATGGACACCGTCAGCTGACGCTGGAAGAAAGCGCGCGTGCCGGTCAGGCGAGCGGGCGTGATCTTGCCGTTTTCGGAGACGAAATCGCGCAGCGTGTCGATGTCCTTGTAGTCGATCTTTTCGACACCGGCGACGGTGAAGCGGCAGAAACGCTTACGACGGAACAGCAACGATTGTTGGTTGCGCTTGGGCTTCTTGTCTTTGGAGAAGCGACCTTTACCACGTGGCGGGGGCATAGAGGACCTCTGTTAAATCTATCCGGATTCAATGATTTCCGGGTTCTTGTGGAGCAGCGGGTTCGATCACGGTGACATGGGCGATGAAGCCCCGACCGTTGCGCTGGTGGGTCAGGAAGCCACGGAACACCGCGACACCACCGACTCCCAACGCCTGCAACTGCTTGGCCAATTCGCCCACCGCGACCGCTTTGATCTCCAGGGAGACCTTGCGCGGCTTGCCGGCTTCGATGACTTCGGACTCGGCCTTGAGGCTTGCGTCCAGGGCCATCAGCCCGGCGGGTGTGTAGCGAACTTGTCCGAGTTGCTGGATCTGCGCCTTCAGGTGAAGTTGGTTCACGCCGTTGGCACGCTGCTCGAAAAACCTGGTTCTTTAGCGATGAGCGTCAGCTCAGGCCGCTTCTTGCTGTTGCGGCGCCTTGCGGGCTTCTTCGCGCTCGACGGCCTTCATCATGACCGAGGGGGTCGTGACGGCCTTGTCCTGGACCACGGTGAGGTGGCGCAGCACGGCGTCGTTGAAGCGGAAGCCGGTCTCGAGCTCAGCCAGGATTTCCTTGCTGACTTCGATGTTCAGGCACAGGTAATGGGCCTTGGCGAGCTTCTGGATCTGGTAGGCCAGCTGACGGCGGCCCCAATCTTCGACCCGGTGCACGACACCACCACCGGTGGTGATCAGGCCCTTGTAGCGCTCCAGCATGGCCGGAACTTGTTCGCTTTGATCCGGATGGATCAGCAGAACGATTTCATAGTGACGCATGTGTACTCCTTGTGGGTTCCAGCCAGGCGTGTTCGAAAGTGAACTCCCGGCTGAGGAAGCCGCGCCACGGCGTCGACGCGTGGTTACGGCAAGGGGGAACCAAGGATTCTAGCCCGGAAGGGGCGAATGGCCTAATCGGCCTTTTGCGGGCCGAGCGCCGGGCCGCTCCCAAGCCGGCCCGCCTTTGGCGATGTGATTGCCGATCAAACCGGCAAGCATCGCCTTCCCCTCGGGGGAACGGCCAAGGTACTCCGTGGACGAGGGGCTTCAGGGTCTGCTGCGCAGCGCGTCGACAAACTCGCGGTCGCGCTGCGTGGGTGCAGCGGTCAAAAGGCTGACCAATACCAGGGCCAGCGCACCGGCCGGCACGCCGAATAGGCCGGCCGAGGCGGGATGGATGCCCCAGACCAGCGTCGCCGGCCCGGGCAGGCCGATCAGTGCCCGCAGCGACGGGTGGGCAATGAACAGATAGACCAGGCAGACGATCAGGCCGGTCAGCATGCCGGCCAGAGCACCGGCGCGGTTGGCACGTCGCCAGAAGACGCCGGCGACAAGCGCCGGGAAGAAGGTCGACCCGGCGATGGAGAAGGCCGCCGTGACGACGGCCAGGATGTCTGCCGGCCGGCTGGACGCCACCGCCGCCGCCGCCAGCGCCGCCGCCAGCAGCAGCGCCTTGGACAGCGTCACCCGCCGTGTGCGCGAGGCCTCGGGGTTGATGGCCTTGTAGTAGAGGTCGTGCGACAGCGCACTGGAGATGGCCAGCAGCAGGCCGTCGGCCGTGGACAGCGCCGCCGCCAAGCCGCCAGCCGCCACCATGCCCGAGATGACATAGGGCAGCCCGCCCAGCTCGGGCATCACGAGCATGACGAGGTCGGGGTGCAGGCGCAGCTCGCCCAGTTGCAGCCGGCCGTCGCCGTTCAGGTCTACGGCCGATAGCAGGGCCGGGTCGACGCGCTGCCACTGGCGTATCCAGGCCGGCAACTGGTCGAAGCTCGTGCCGACCAGGCTGTTGAACACCTCGGTCTTGACCATCACGGCCAGGGCCGGCGCGGTCAGGTAGAGCAGGCAGATGAAGACCAGCGACCAGGCCACCGACTGGCGCGCCGTCGCGACCGAGGTGGTCGTGTAGTAGCGCGTCAGCAGATGCGGCAGGCCGGCCGTGCCGACCATCAGGCAGAGCACGAGGGCGATGAAGTTGCGCCGGCCGGCGCTGGCCTGATCGCGCTCGCTGGGGCTTCCGTCGGGGTTGCCGGCAAAGGGCTGCATATGCGGCGCCAGCCCCGACAGCGGCTGGGCGTACTGGGTCTCGCTGACGAGCTCGCGTCGCCAGCGCTCCTCGGCTTCGGCCGGCGTGGCCGGTAATGCGGCGCGCTGCTTCTCGGCGGCCTGGATGCGGGCCAGGGGCGCGTCGCTGGCCTTCAGGGCCGACACGCTGGCGGCCGCCCTCGCCTGCTCGTCAGCGAGCGCCTTGGGGACATCGGCCAGGCGCTCGGCAGTGGCGTCGGCGCGCCGCTGGTGGATGGCGCGCACTTGCAGCTCGGCCGGATCGCGGATCAGCTCGCGCTCGCGCTCGGCAAGCTGATGCAGCTGCTGGCCATAGACGAGCTGCGGCAGCGGCCAGCCAGTCTGCTTCACGCTCAGCCAGATGACCGGCACCAGGTAGGCCAGGATCATGATGAGGTACTGCGCCACCTGCGTCCACGTGACGGCGCGCATGCCGCCGAGGAACGAGCAGACCAGCACGCCGCCCAGGCCGACGAAGACGCCGACCTCGAAGCCCAGGCCGGTCAGCCGCGTCGTGATGAGGCCGACGCCGTAGATCTGCGCGACCAAGTAGACGAAGGACACCAGGATGGCCGCCGACGCGCCGACCAGGCGCAGCGTGCGGCTCTGGAAGCGCTCGGCGAGGAAGTCGCCGATCGTGTATTGCCCGAAGCGGCGCAGATAGGGCGCGATGCACAACGCCACCAGCACGAAGCCGCCGCTCCAGCCCAGCACATAGGCCAGGCCCGCGTAGCCGCTGGCGTAGAGCGTGCCGGCCAGGCCGATGAAGGTGGCCGCACTCATCCAGTCCGCACCGGCCGCCATGCCGTTGTACATCGGCGGCACGCGGCGGCCGGCGACGAAGTATTCGGCCGGGTCGGTCGTGCGGCAGAGGATGCCGATGACGGCGTAGACCAGCACCGTCGCCCCGAGGAAGGTGTAGCCGATCCAGGCCTTGGGCAGGCCGCGCTGTTCGGCCAGGCCGAGGCCGACCACCAGCGCGATGAAGCTCAGCGCGAAGATGACGTAGCGGCGATGAAGATGGCGGGCGGACACGGCCCGCATCATCGGCAACAAAAAGCCCGGGCTCCCCTGAGGAGAACCCGGGCCGATCTTCAGTGCCGAAGGCTTACTTGGCGGCCAGGCGCTGCCAGGTCTCGATGACCGTGTCGGGGTTCAGCGAGATCGACACGATGCCTTCCTCGGCCAGCCAGTCGGCGAAGTCCGGGTGGTCGCTGGGGCCCTGGCCGCAAATGCCGATGTACTTGCCGGTGGCGCGGCAGGCACGGATGGCGCGCGAGATCATGGCCTTGACGGCCGGGTCGCGTTCGTCGAAGTCGCCGGCCAGTTGCTCCAGGCCCGAGTCGCGGTCCAGGCCCAGCGTCAGCTGCGTCAGGTCGTTGGAGCCGATGCTCATGCCGTCGAAGTGCTCCAGGAACTGCTCGGCCAGGATGGCGTTGCTCGGCACTTCGCACATCATGATGATGCGCAGGCCGTCAACACCGCGCTTGAGGCCGCGCTCGGCCAGCATTTCAACCACGCGCGCGGCCTGCTTCACGGTGCGCACGAAGGGCACCATGATCTCGATGTTGTCCAGGCCCATGTCCTTGCGCACGCGCTTGAGGGCCTCGCATTCCATCGCAAAGGCGTCCTGGAACTCGCCGCTGATGTAGCGAGACGCACCGCGGAAACCCAGCATGGGGTTCTCTTCGTCCGGCTCGTAGCGGCTGCCGCCGATGAGCTTGCGGTACTCGTTGCTCTTGAAGTCCGAGAGGCGAACGATGACCGGGCGCGGGAAGAAGGCAGCCGCGATGGTGGCGATGCCTTCGGCCAGCTTGTCGACGTAGAAAGCACGCGGCGAGGCGTGGCCACGGGCGACAGACTCGACGGCCTTCTTCAGGTCGGCGTCGATGTTCGGATAGTCCAGGATGGCCTTGGGGTGGACGCCGATGTTGTTGTTGATGATGAACTCGAGCCGCGCCAGGCCCACGCCGCCCGAGGGCATCTGCGCGAAGTTGAAGGCCAGTTGCGGGTTGCCCACGTTCATCATGATCTTGATGGGGCAGTACGGCAGTTCGCCGCGATGCACCTCGCTGATCTCGGTCTCCAGCAGGCCGTCGTAGATGTAGCCGGTGTCGCCCTCGGAGCAGGCGACCGTGACGAGCTGGCCGTCCTTCAGCAGATCGGTCGCGTCGCCACAGCCGACCACGGCCGGGATGCCCAGCTCGCGCGCAATGATGGCCGCGTGGCAGGTGCGGCCGCCGCGGTTGGTGACGATGGCCGAGGCGCGCTTCATGACCGGCTCCCAGTTCGGGTCTGTCATGTCCGTGACCAGCACGTCGCCCGGCTGCACGCGGTCCATCTCGGCCACGCTCTCCACCAGCCGCACGGGGCCCGTGCCGATCTTCTGGCCGATGGCGCGGCCCTCGGCCAGCACGGCGCTGTGGGCCTTGAGCTTGTAGGCCAGCTCGACCTGGCCGGCGGACTGGCTCTTCACCGTCTCCGGGCGGGCCTGCAGGATGTAGATCTTGTTGTCCACGCCGTCACGGCCCCACTCGATGTCCATCGCGCGGCCGTAGTGCTTCTCGATGATCAGCGCGTACTGGGCCAGCTCGGTGACCTCGGCGTCGTTCAGCGAGTAGCGGTTGCGGGCTTCAACGGCGGTGTCCACCGTCCTGACCAGCTTGCCGGACGCGGCCTTCTCTTCAGGCGACGCGAACTCCATGCGCAGCAGCTTGGAGCCCAGGTTGCGGCGGATGATGGCCAGCTTGCCGGCCTTCAGCGCGGGCTTGTGGACGTAGAACTCGTCCGGGTTCACGGCACCCTGCACCACCGTCTCGCCCAGGCCGTAGCTGGACGTGATGAAGACGACTTCCTGGAAGCCGCTCTCGGTGTCGATGGTGAACATGACGCCGGCCGAGCCGAGGTCGCTGCGCACCATGCGCTGCACGCCGGCGGACAGCGCCACGTCGTTGTGGGCGAAGCCCTTGTGCACGCGGTAACTGATGGCGCGGTCGTTGTAGAGCGACGCGAACACCTCGCGCATCTTGTGCAGCACCTCGTCGATGCCGACGACGTTCAGGAAGGTTTCCTGCTGGCCGGCGAAAGAGGCGTCGGGGAGGTCCTCGGCGGTGGCGGACGAGCGCACGGCGAAGGACACGCCTGGGTTGTCGGCGGTGAGCTGCGCGAACGACGAGCGCACGCCGGCTTCCAGGTCGGCCGGGAAGGGCTGGTTCTCGATCCAGCCGCGGATCTCGGCACCGACCTCGGCCAGCGCACGGACGTCGTCGGTGTTGAGCGTGCTCAACCGCGCCGCGATGCGCGCGTCGAGCCCCTCGTGCCTGAGGAACTGCCGGAAGGCGTGCGCCGTGGTGGCGAACCCTCCGGGGACGCGCACGCCGCTGGCGGCGAGCTGCGAGATCATTTCGCCGAGGCTGGCGTTCTTGCCGCCAACTGCCTCGACATCGGTCATCCTCAGATTCTCAAACGGTACGACCAGGGCGGTCGCCTCGAACAGGGTGGACATGGGGAAACTCCGGGAGGTTGAAAAACCGGTGTCGTCGCGTCGTCCTGGCCCGGCGCCGAGCAGAGATGCTCAAGGCAGGCGCCGCTCCACCCATTTCTGGATTCTTCTTGGAGGGTGGCGGCGCGCATGGGGCTGATCGCGAGGAATAGCGGCGGATTCTAGGCGGTCCGTACCGGCGTGTAACTCACAGGCCCTGTGCACAATGACCGCGTGCCTGCAAATCCCGAAGTCAACCCGCACTACCTCGAACACGTGATCCACACGTCCGAGACCAAACCCGTCGAAGCCAGCGAGGACATCCTCAGTCACAACGGCATCAAGCTGCTCGCCAAGGGTGCCCAGATCAACGCCAAGGTGCGCGACCGCCTGCTTATGCACAAGCTGCAGAAGCCCCTCGAAAACTGTATCCAGGTCGTCGACGGGGTCATGCCCGAGAGCCTCGGGCCGATCGGCGAGGCGCTGCTGGCCCAGCACCCGCTGCTCAAGGCCCTCTGCGCCCACGACCTCTACCCCAGCGCGCCGACGACGCTGGCCACGCTCAAGCTCAGCGGGCCGATGCAGTCGCTGCTGACCGTCTACGCCGAGCACCAGGGCGACCGGCTCAAGCACACGGTGGGCGTGGCCATGCTGGCCCTGGCGCTGGCGCGACGCATGCTGCCGGGCGAGACCGAGCAGCACCGCATGCTGGGCCTGGCCGGGCTGGTGCACGACATCGGCGAGCTCTACATCGACCCGAACCTGATCCGCGGCGGCACGCCCTTCGGCCCGGCGGAATGGCGCCATGTGGCCTCGCACCCCTTGGTGGGCGAGCGCGTGCTGCGCGGCATGGTCGGCGCCGGCAAGGCCATCGCCCAGGCCGTGCTGCACCACCACGAGCGGCTGGACGGCTTTGGCTACCCGCGCGGCGTGCAGGGCAAGGCGCTGCCGTTAACGGGCCAGATCCTGGCCGCCGCCGAGTGGCTGATGGGCCTCATCGAGACCGGTCTCACGCCGATGACGCGCGCCAGCGTCGCCACCAAGCTCATCCCCGGCGAGTTCAGCCGCGAGCTGACCGGGGCGATCGCCACAGCAGCGGCCTCACTGCCGCAGTCGGTGCCGCGCTCGGAGCCGGATGCCGTCCAGGAGGCCATCCCGCGCGTCGTGCGCATCGCCGCCGTGCTGCGGCGCTTCACCGACGCCCGACTCTGGCTGGACGAGCGCATCAAAGCCGCCCGGCCTGCGCTGCGTGCCGTGCTGGAGGCCGCCCTGAAACGGCTGTTGCGCATCCAGACCGCCTTCTCCAGCACCGGCCTGGACGCGCACGCGCCCGACGATCTTGTGGCCGTGCTGTCCGAGCAGCGCGACGCTGAGTTGCAGACCGAGCTGATAACCGTCGTGGCCGAGCTGGAATGGCGGCTGCGTGAGCTGGAGCGCGAGTCCATGCTGCGTGCCGGCCTGCTGCCTCCCGCCGAGGTGGCCGTCATGCGCGAGCTGATGGACCGCATCAAGGGAGAGGCCTGAATCGGGCGTGGCATCATGGTCTCGCTGTTGAACTCCGCGAGCCGTCACCATGATCGCCAGAACCGTCTACTTCGTCTCTGACGGCACCGGCATCACCGCCGAAACCTTCGGCAACTCCATCCTGGCGCAGTTCACGATCAAGGCCCGCCATGTGCGCCGGCCCTTCGTCGATTCGGCCGAGAAGGCCCATGCCGTCGTCGCCGAGATCAACGAAACGGCTGTGCGCGAGGGCCAGACCCCCATCGTCTTCGCCACCCTCGTGGACCGTGACGTGCTGAAGATCGTGCGCGAGTATTGCCAGGGCCGCGTGATGGACATGTTCGGCACCTTCATCGAGCCGCTGGAGGAAGAGTTCGGCATCAAGAGCAACCACCGCGTGGGCCGCTTCTCCGACGTTGCGCAGAGCCAGGAGTACCACGACCGCATCGAGGCCATCAACTTCTCGCTGGCCCACGACGACGGCCAGAGCAGCAAGAACCTCGACGTGGCCGACGTCATCCTCGTCGGCGTGTCGCGCTCGGGCAAGACGCCGACGTCGCTCTACCTGGCCATGCAGCACGGCATCAAGGCCGCCAACTACCCGCTGATCCCCGAGGACTTCGAACGCCGCAAGCTGCCGCCGTCGCTGGTGCCGCATCGGCGCAAATGCTTCGGTCTGACCATCGACCCGGAGCGCCTGTCCTCCATCCGCAACGAGCGCCGCCCCGGCAGCAAGTACGCCGACGTGCTGAACTGCCGCTACGAGGTCAACGAGGCCGAGGCCATGATGAAGCGCGACGGCATCTCCTGGCTGTCGTCCACGCACAAGTCCATCGAAGAGATCGCGACGACCATCCTGCGCGACATCCGGCCGGATCGGCTGATGTACTGATGCCAGCCTCGGCACTCGCGCTCGTCCTCGTCGCCGCCCTCCTCCACGCGCTCTGGAACCTGGCCGCCAAGAAATGGGGCGGTGGGCCGCATTTCGTGTTCGCCTGCGCCGTCGGCGTCGTGCTGTTCTGGCTACCGGCGGTGCTGTGGATAGGCCTGGGCGAGCTGCCGCACTGGTCGGCGCTGGCCTGGGGCTTCGTCGTCGCCAGCGCCGTCGTCCACCTGCTGTACTTCAACTGCCTGATTGCCGGCTACCGGGCCAGCGACCTCACCGTCGTCTATCCGGTTGCGCGCGGCACCGGGCCGCTGCTGTCCGCCACTGCGGCCGTGTTGCTGCTGGACGAGCACTTGGGCGCACTCGGCGTGCTGGGGCTGGCCGGCGTGGTGGGCGGCATCCTGCTCATCACGATGGGCCCGCGCCTGCTCGGCCGGGGCGTGGACCCCGAGGTCACCGCCGCCCTGCGCCGCCGCAGTGGCGTGTACTGGGGCGTGGCCACCGGCGCGCTGATCGCCGGCTACACGGTGCTGGACGGCTACGCGGTCAAGATCCTGGCCGTGTCGCCGCTGCTGCTGGACTACTGCGGCAACGTGCTGCGCGTGCCGATGCAGCTGCCCGTCGTGCTGCGCAACCGGCACAGCTTCAAGGCCGAGATGCGGCGCACCTGGAAGGGCGTGCTGGCCGTCGCCACCATCAGCCCGCTGGCCTACGTGCTGGTGCTGCTGGCCGTGCGCGATGCGCCGCTGTCGCGCGTGGCGCCGGCGCGCGAGGTGTCGATGCTGTTCGCGGCGCTGCTGGGTGGGCAGTTGCTGGGCGAAAGGGAAAAGGGCTGGCGCATTGCCGGTGCCGCGTTGATCGGCGCAGGCGTCATCGCGCTGGCGGTCTGACTCAGGGAATCCGGTAGAACGGGTTCGGCAACAGGAAGGCCTTCTCGGCGTAGCCACCGGCTAGGTCGCTGGGCTGGTCGCCCACGGTGGCGAGGATCTGGTAGCCCTGCATGACGATGCGGGCGCGCTCACCAGCCTTGAAGCTCGCGGCGGAATAGGCGCTGTGCGAACCGTCCGGGCGCAGCACGACCTGGGCCCAGCCGTCGTAGCCCGCCACGCGCAGGTTGGCCTCCGTGGCGGCGCGCTCGGCCTCCTTGCGGCCGGTGATGAAGAACACGGCCACGCCGGCGCCGCGTGCGGCCTTGTAGAGCTTCAGCGTCGCAGCGATTGCCGGCGCGCGGCCCTGAGCGTCCCAGGCGAGCGCACCGCAGGCCGTGCCGGCCGCCGTCGTGCAGTCGCCGTTGACGATGTAGCCGAAATCGTTCTGGGCCATCTGGCCCCAGTTGTCCAGCGAGGTCTCGTCGATGTCCAGCACCAGCGCCGGCTTGGGCACCTGCTTGGCGCGCGACAGCACCCACGCCGTCGCAGCCTCGTCCACCTCGGCCTGGTCGCGCGCGTAGCCACCGTCGCGGTAGGCCTTGAACTGGGCCTTCAGCTCGCCCAGGTTGGTGGTCGGCTGCAAGCCTTTCTCCGCGCTGGGCCACGGCGTGGAGGCCGCGGGGGCGCTGCATGAGCCCGCCGCGAAGGTCTCGTTGAGCAGGCGGGCCAGGCGCACGCCGCCCAGCGCCAGTTGCTGATCCAGCACCGGCAGCACGGCCGCGTAGTAGGCGTCGTCGATGGTGCCGTCCACCGGGATGAGCTGGTAGTTCCAGATCAGTTCACCGACGGCATGCGACTGGATGGCCCAGTCCGCAGGCTGGTCGCCACCGCTCTTCAGGTCGAAGTCCTGCGTCGCCAGCAGCGTCTTCTCCAGGCGGTCGACATAGGCACCCCAGTCCCAGACCGTGCGGCGGATCAGCCCGGAGTCCCACAACGAGTGCAGATTGCCGCTCTCCAGCGCGCAGGCGCCCTTGCAGGTCTGGCCGTGCAGGCTGCCGTGCACCTTGAAGCCGTTGCCGCCCTCCAGATCGCCCGTGGCATGCAGGGGCTGATGCAGGTCGCCGACGAAGTGAACGACGTAGCGCAGCGCCTCGCGCCGGGCCTGTTCGGTCGGCCCGCAGCGCAGGGCCTGTTGGGCGCGTTGCAGCGCCTTCACGACGCAGTCACCCTTCTCCGATGGTTCGCAGTGGGCCTTCTCGTCGTACTCGTGCACGCCGCGCGGGATGTCGACGAAGTGCAAGTTGAAGTCGCCCTTGCGCTCGCCGCGCACGTCGTCGGCCCAGCTGGCGACCGAGGCCAGGCTGGCGCCGGCCTGCAGCTTGGCGACACCGGCGGCCGCAGCGGGCGTGAGCCGGCGCTGCGCGATCTCGGCCACGATGGAATGGCCCTCTTGCCCCCAGGCGTGGCACAGGGCGGGCGCGAAGGCCAGCGCGGCGATGGCGGCGAGCCGGCGAAGCGTTGGAAGAGTGAAGGCGCGCATGGTCGGTCTAGGCGGCAGCAAGACCAGCGAGTGTCCACCGCCCGCGCCGGCGACCGCGCAAAGAAGTGTGCTCAGCCGCGCAGCTCGACGGCGCGGCGGTTACCGCGAACGGCCAACCCAGCGCCCGCCCCGGCATCCCGCCGACAGGGCTCTCGACAAGCGGTCATCGTTGCCATATATGTCCGGTTGGTAGATCACGTCATCCAGCACTGGCCGCCCGTTTTCCAACACCATCGTTGCCGCCACAAGCCACGTCTCGACAGGGTATCCGGGCTCTCCCGTGCGCAGGCGCAGCACGACTCGAGTCACACCTTTGCCCATCGGCGTGACGCTGTCGATGTCGAACTCGCGCGGCGCCGCCTTCTCGGAATCACCCGAAAAGATGTCCAGCTCCAGCCATGCGAACAGAGGCTTCAGATCGCGGCGGGGGTACTGGCGATACCAATCCTTGCCGCAGCTCAGCCCAAGTTTCAGCCGGCCATGCAATGCCTTGCTGAGATAGGGCGAGAACACCTTCATGTCTTCACCCCAGGGGATGCCGATTGGACGGCGGGCGATCACCTCGGTGTAGAGGTCCGTCACCTTCCTCTTCGCGTCGGCCAATTCCTCCTCGCGCTGCTGCCAGGAGGCGCTGTGTGCCGACGCCAGCAACAGCGTCGACAAGCAAAGCGCTGCGCATTGCCTGATTCCCATTCGTCCTCCTCAGCCCCCGAGCAACGCGCGGTAGACGTCCAGATACCGCCCTACCGCAGCGTCCCAGCCGAAGCGCTGCCGCATCGCCGATGTGCGGACACGCGCCCAATATTCCGGCCGGCTCCACAGCGCGAAGGCGCGGCGCAGCGCGCGGCGGTAGGCGTCGGCGGTGAAGGCGTTGAAGACGAAGCCGGTCGCGGTACCGGCGGCGAGGTCTTCCAGCGTCGTGTCGACAACCGTGTCGCCCAGGCCACCGACGCGGTGGACCAGGGGCAGCGCGCCGTAGCTGAGGCCGTAGAGCTGGGTCAGGCCGCAGGGCTCGAAGCGACTGGGCACCAGCACCACGTCGCTGCCGGCGTAGATGCGGTGGGCCAGGCCTTCGTCCATGCCGGTGCGGCGGGCGATCTGGCTGGGGTGTTTGGCGGCGGCGTCGCCGAATGCGGCGTCCAGCCGGGCGTCGCCGCTGCCGAGGATGACGAGCTGGCCACCGGCGTCGATCAGGTAGCTCAAGGCCTCCAGCACCAGCGGCAGGCCCTTCTGCTCGGTCAGGCGACTGACGATGCCGAAGAGCGGCGCGTCGGGCTTCACGGCCAGGCCGCATTCGCGCTGCAACGCGGCTTTGCAGGCGGCCTTGCCGGCGGCGTCATTGGCGCTGTAGCGGGCGGCGATGGCGTCGTCCTGCTCGGGTGACCACACGTCGTAGTCCACGCCGTTCAGGATGCCGTGCAGCACGCCTGAACGATGGCGCAGCAGGCCGTCCAGGCCGCAGCCTTGCTCAAGCGTCTGGATCTCGCGGGCGTAGCTGGGGCTGACCGTCGTGATCGCGTCGGCGAAGTACAGGCCGGCCTTCATGAAGCTGACCTGGCCATAGAACTCCAGCCCATCGACGGCGTAGTGCGTCGGCCGCAGTCCCAACTCGTTGAACTTGTCGGCAGGGAACAGGCCCTGGTAGGCGAGGTTGTGGACGGTGAAGACCGTTCGCGCCTCGGTGCGGCGGCGCGAGCGGCTGGCGCTCACATGGGCGCAGGCCAGGCCGGCGTGCCAGTCGTGGGCATGGACGATCTCAGGCCGCCAGGTCGGGTCCACGCCCTCGGCCAGTCGGGCGGCGGCCAGCCCAAGCAGCGCGAAGCGGCGGTGGTTGTCGGCGTAGGCCACGCCCGCTGCATCTGCATAGGGGCTGCCGGGTCGGTCGAAGAGGCCGGGGGCGTCCAGAACGTAGACCGGCACATCGAAGCCCGGCAACCGGCCGCGCAGCAGCGCCGCCCTGCCCTCGCTCCATGGCAGCGCGACGGGGGCGACGGCGCATTCGTGGTTCAACGCGTCGCGAATGGCGGGAAAGCCGGGCAGGAGCAGGCGGGGCTCGGCGCCGGCTGCTGCCAATGCTGCGGGCAGCGCGCCGGCCACGTCGGCCAGGCCGCCGGTCTTCAGCAGCGGAAAGAGCTCCGCGCTGACCTGGAGAACACGCGTCACAACCTGGCCAGCATCTGCTTGGTGATGAGCACGACGCCGTTCTCCGTGCGCTCGAAGCGGGCGGCGTCCAGTGCCGCGTCTTCACCGACGACGAGGCCGTCGGGGATCTCGCAGGCGCGGTCGACGATGACCTTGGTGAGGCGGCAGTGGCGGCCCAGGCTGACGCCGGGCAGCAGCACGCTCTGGTGCACGTTGCAGAAGGAGCGGATGCGCACGTTGTTGAACAGCACCGTTGACACGACGTGCGAGCCCGAGACGATGCAGCCGGCGCTGACGATGGCGTTGACGGTCATGCCGTGCATGCCGTTGTGGTCGGGGATGAACTTGGCGGGCGGCAGCTGGCGCTGGTAGGTCCAAATGGGCCAGTCGGTGTCGTAGATGTCGAGCTCTGGGCTGATGGAGGCCAGGTCGAGGTTGGCGGACCAGAAGGCGTCCAGCGTGCCGACGTCGCGCCAGTAGGGCGCGGCGCCGTTGGGGTTGCCGATGCAGCTCATGCTGAAGGGGTGGGCCACGGCGCGGTCTTCGGCCACGATCTTGGGGATCACGTCCTTGCCGAAGTCGTGGCTGGAATTCGGATCGGCCAGGTCCTCCGCCAGCAAGCGGTAGAGGTAGTCGGCGTTGAAGATGTAGATGCCCATGCTGGCCAGGCAGACACTGTCGCGGCCGGGGATGGTGGGCGGGTTGGCGGGCTTTTCCTGGAAGGCGGTGATGCGGCGGTCGCCGTCCACGGCCATGACGCCGAAGGCGCTGGCCTCCGCCTTGGGCACCTCGATGCAGCCGACCGTGCAGCCGGCGCCGGTAGCGGCGTGGTCGGCCAGCATGCTGGAGTAGTCCATCTTGTAGATGTGGTCGCCCGCCAGCACGACGATGTAGTCGGCCTCGGTGCTCTGGATGATGTCGAGGTTCTGGTAGACGGCGTCGGCGGTGCCGCGGTACCAGCTCTCTTCGTCCACGCGCTGCTGGGCGGGCATCAGGTCGACGGTCTCGTTCAGCTCGGCGCGCAGGAAGCTCCAGCCGCGCTGGATGTGGCGCAGCAGCGAGTGGCTCTTGTACTGGGTGACGACGCCGATGCGGCGGATGCCGCTGTTGACGCAGTTGCTCAACGCAAAGTCGATGATGCGGAACTTGCCACCGAAGTAGACCGCCGGCTTGGCGCGCGAATCGGTGAGCTGCTTGAGGCGGGAGCCTCGACCGCCGGCCAGGACGAGGGCGATGGCGCGGCGCGCGAGCTGATGGGGCGAGGCAACGGGGGCCATGGATCGATCTCCACTGAACTGCAAACGCTTGCAGTTTGCACCGCCAAATGTGCCACCTCGCTGCGGGCTTCTCCTCAGGGCGTTGTTTCCGCGCCTTCGTCTGCAGCCGCCTGTGCGAGCGCGCGTTCGAAGGCACTGCGGCTGGGCGTTTCGACGAACACACAGCGCTTGCCATGGCGCTTGCAGTGGTCTTTCACGCGCCAGTAGGCGTCGTGGCTGATGCAGCCGGTCTGGCAGATGACGAGGTCGGCCGCGGCGAGTTGCGGTTCCAGCTGCGCCGGCTTGTGCTCGCTGCCGCCGTCGTGATGCAGGAACTGCCCGCCGCAGCCCTCCACCGCCTGGCGGTACTGCGGCACGCTGCCGCCGCGCCCGCCCACGCAGAGGATGACGCGGTGCACCAGGCTGACCGGCTCGGCCGCAATCTCCTCAGCGATGGGCGCGGGCTCGACGGCCTCGGCCACCACAGCCACACGCGCGCTCAGGCGGTTCACGTCGCGCTGCAGCGCCTGGTTGCGCTCTAGCTGGTCGGCCAGACGCTCGCGCAAGGCCTCGCGCTCGGGCAGGTCCGGCCGCGCTGCTTGCCATTGCTGGAGCTGCTCCTGCGCCTGCGCCAGTTGGGTCTGCAGGCCGATCTGCGCGGCGCGCAGCTGCATGCGCTCCTGCTCCCAGGCCTGCTGCTCGCGGGCGCGCTCCCGGCTCCAGGCCGTCACGCGCTGCTGCACCTCGGCGTAGTCGCGCGCCAGTGCCTGGTGCTCAATGGACAGCTCGCGGTGGGCAGCCAAGTCCACGCGCTGCGCGGCGCCCACCTGGTGCTGCAGCATGTGCACCTGGCCCAGCACGCGCATCTCCAGCCACTCGTCGCAGCGCGCGTGCGTGAGCGTGGCCCACAGCGCGCCGGCAATCTCGCCCTGGGCGGCGCGGTTGCGCCACCAGGTCATCAGCGACTCGCGGCACTTGGCCCGCGCGGCAGCGCGCACGTCGAGGGCGAAACGTTGCTCCAGGTCCTTCTGCAGCGCCTCGGCCAGGGCGTTGCGGCGGGCGCTGGCGGTGACGAGGCTGCAGTGAAGCGTGTAGTCATCCTCATCGCCCTGCAGCACCAACAGCTTCCGAGCGAGCACGCGCACGCGCTCCAGCGGCAGGCAGACACCGACGACCGGGCAATGCGCATGGCTGCCCAGCTCCCAGAGACGGCGGCGGCGCGAGCCGGCGATGAGCGGGGGCGGCGCGGCGTGGACGGCGCAACAGGCTTCAGCCATTCGAGATCTCCGAGAGGGAGGCGCGGGCGGGCGGCGGCTGGCTGGCGCGGGAGCGGGGAAGGGACCTACTTGGTTAGGATCAGCTTGCCCAGGGACGTGACACGCAGGCGGTAGACCTGCTGCTGGTGGACGATGAAGACCTCGCCCTGGGGGCCGAGCAGCGTGGCGCTGTCCACACGGCGGACCGGCGTGGGCGCGGGGGGCGACAGGGCCTGGGACGGCCGGGATCGATCAAGCATGTGGCCACTGTAATGAGAATCATTCTCGATTACAAGCATGGCCTTGCACGGCCGGGGCCGATGGGGTCAGCCCCGCTGTCGCTCGCTCTCGTACAGGCAGATCGCCGCCGCCGCCGCCACGTTCAGCGACTCCTCGCCGCCCGGCTGCGGGATGCCCACGGTCAGCGCGCAGCGGGCCATCAGCGCGGGCGACACGCCCTGCCCTTCATGGCCCATGACCCAGGCGCAAGGGCTGGGCAAGGCCACGCGATGCAGCACGTGCTCGGTGTGGGAGCTGGTCGCGACCAGCGGCACGGTTAGCGCGGCAAGGTCATCTGCCGCCAGACCTTCCACAAGGCGCAGACCGAAGTGCGCCCCCTGCCCTGCGCGCAAGACCTTGGGCGACCACAGCGCCGCCGTGCCCTTGAGCGCCAGCACCTGGCGCACGCCGAAGGCAGCAGCGCTACGCAGGATGGCGCCCACGTTGCCGGCATCCTGCAGGCGGTCCAGCACGACGCTGGCGGCGTTGGCATCGATCTGGGGCGCAACGGGCAAGGTCAGCTCCGCGCCGATCTGCGCGGGCGACTCCAGGCCGCTCAGGCCCTTGAACAGCGCCGTGGGCACGACCAGCGCGCGCGGCGCATGCTCGGCCAGTGCGGCCAGCGCGTGGTCCTGCATCGCGCCTTCGGTCAGCACGACGAGTGCGGGCACCCAACCGCGCTGCAGCGCCGCGCGCAGCAGATGGTCGCCCTCGATCCAGACACTGCCGGTCTTGCGGTAGCCGCCGGCGTCCAGCGTCAGCTTGCGCAGCCGCACCAGGGCCGGGTTGTCACGCGAGGTGATGTGGTCGAGCTTCATGCGAGCGGGTTCGTTGTCACGTCGATGCAGACCTCACGCACCGGCGCAAAGCTGCGGCGGTGCCAGGGGCTGGCGCCGTGTGCCTTCAGCGCCGCCAGGTGCTCCGGCGTGCCATAGCCCTTGTGCGTGGCAAAACCGTACTGCGGATGGCTCTCGTGCATCTGCTCGCAGAACAGGTCGCGCGCCACCTTGGCGAGGATGCTGGCCGCCGAGATGGCCTGTACGGTGGCGTCGCCCTTGACGATGGCCTCGGCCGCCATGGGCAGCACGGGCAGGCGGTTGCCGTCGACACGCACGAGGGCCGGCTTGAGCCGCAGGCCCGTCACCGCGCGCTGCATGGCCAGCATGGTGGCCTGCAGGATGTTGATGCGGTCGATCTCCTCGGTCGAGGCCTGTGCGATGCAGCAGCACAGCGCCTTGGCGCGTATCTCATCAAACAGCCGCGCACGCTTGGCGGCCGTCAGCACCTTGGAGTCGGCCAGCCCTTTGATCGGCTGCAGGTCGTCCAGGATGACGGCGGCCGCGAACACGGGCCCGGCCAGCGGGCCACGCCCGGCCTCGTCCACGCCGGCGATGAGGCCGACGGTCGGCGTCCAGTCCAGGGACACCTGTTCAGGCGTGGAGGAGCGTCGCGATGGCATCACTGGCACGCTGTGCGGTGTCTTGCCGCAGCAGCTCGTGGAGTTGGACAAAGCGCTCATGAAGCGCGGCGCGGCGCGCAGCGTCGGCCAGCAGGGCCTCGGCCTCGCGCGCCAGGTTCTCGGGCGTGCACGCGTGCTGGATCAGCTCGGGCACCAGGAACTCGCGCGCCAGGATGTTGGGCAGGCCCACCCAGGGCAGCAGGCCACGGCCCTTCATGCGCCACCAGTTCAGCGCATTCATGCGGTAGGCGATGACCATGGGGCGCTTGAACAGAGCCGCCTCCAGCGTCGCCGTGCCGCTGGCCACCAGTGTCAGGTCGCAGGCCGCCAGCGCCGCGTGGGATTGGCCGTCGATGAGCTGGATGTCGGCGCCAGCCAGCATCGGTTCTATGAGGCCGCGCAGCCCCGGCACGACGGGCATGACGAAGCGCCGGCCGGGCCGGGCCAGCAGCTTCGCCGCGCCGATCAGCGCCGGCGCGATGTAGTTGATCTCGCTCCTGCGGCTGCCGGGCAGCAGCGCGATGACGGTGTCGCCTTCGGGGAGCCCCAGCGCCTCGCGGGACGCCGCACGCGGCGGCTCCATCGGGATCGCATCGGCCAGCGGGTGGCCCACATAGGTCGCGCCAATGCCGGCCTTGTGCAGGATCTCGGGTTCGAAGGGGAATAGGCACAGCACATGGTCGGCCGCTGCCTTGATCTTCTCGACACGCTCCGGTCGCCAAGCCCAGACGGACGGGCAGACGAAGTGGACCGTCTTGATGCCGGCCTCGCGCAGCCGCGTCTCCAGGCCGAAGTTGAAGTCAGGCGCATCGACGCCAATGAAGACGTCGGGCCGGTTCGAAATGAGCCGCGTGCCCAGCTGCTTGCGGATGGACAGCAGCTCGCGGATGTTCAGCAACGCGTCGACGTAGCCAAAGATCGACAGCTTGCTGTGCGGCCACCAGGTCTTAAAGCCCTGGGCAATCATCTTCGGCCCGCCTATGCCTTCGCTGCTCAGCCCGGGCCAGCGCGCACGCAGGCCTTGCAGCAGCAGGCCGGCCAGCAGATCGCCGCTGGCCTCGCCGGCCACCATGCCGAGGCGGGGCGCGGTCTGCATCAGTTATCGGACAATGCCGCGCGTCGACGCGGCGAGGAAGTTCAGCATCAGGTCGATGTCGCCATCCGCTGCGCCGCCGTCGGAACCACGCAGCGCTGCGATGCCGGCCTTGGCCTCGTCCAGCGTGTGGCCGCTGCGGTAGAGCAGTTTGTAGATCTGGCGGATGACGCCGATGCGTTCGCTGCTGAAGTCGCGGCGCTTCAGGCCGACGATGTTGACGGCGCGCGCCGCCAGCGGATTGCCGTCAACGGTCATGAAGGGCGGCACGTCCTGGGCCACATGGGCCTGGAAGCCGATCATGGCGTGATCGCCGATGCGCATACGCTGCAGGATGCCCGTCAGCCCGCCGACGGTGACCCAATCGCCCACGCGCACATGGCCGGCCAGCGTGGCGTTGTTAGCCAGCACGCATTCGTTGCCGATGACGACGTCGTGGGCCAGGTGGCAGTAGGCCATGATCCAGTTGTCGTTGCCCACCGTCGTCTCGCCACGGTCCTGGACCGTGCCGACATTCAGCGTGCAGAACTCGCGGATGGTGTTGCGGTCGCCGATGACCAGCGTCGTCGGCTCGCCGGCGTACTTCTTGTCCTGGTTCGGCGCGCCGATGGAGCTGAACTGGAAGAACGTGTTGTCGCGGCCGATGGTCGTGTGACCCTCGATGACGACATGCGGGCCGACCTTGGTGCCGGCGGCTATCTTCACATGCGGGCCGATCAGCGAGTAGGCGCCGACCTCGACCGACGAGTCCAACTCGGCGGCCGGGTCGACTATTGCCGTCGGGTGGATGCTCATGCGCTTAGGCTGGAGCTGCGATGCGGCGCATCGTGCACATCAGCTGCGCCTCGGCGGCCAACTGCTCACCCACCAGCGCCCGGCCGCTGAACTTGTAGACGCCAGCCTTGGCGCGGTCCAGCGTCACCTCAAGGATGAGTTGGTCGCCCGGCTCGATAGGGCGCTTGAAACGGGCGTTGTCGATGCCGGCAAAGTACACGACCGAGTTCTCGTCCAGCACCGTGTCCGTGCTGGCCAGCGCCAGCAGCGTCGCGGCCTGGGCCATGGCTTCGAGCACAAGTACGCCAGGCATCACCGGGCGGTGCGGGAAGTGGCCGAGGAAGAAAGGCTCATTGATCGAGACGTTCTTGATCGCTCGGATGCGCTCGCCCTTGACCACCTCGAGAACGCGGTCCACTAGCAGGATGGGGTAGCGGTGCGGCAGGCGTTTGAGGATTTCGTGGATGTCCATCGTGATCGGTTCAGTCATTTGTTCTTCTCCAGCGCACGCACGCGGTCGCGCAGGGTGTGGAGCTGGCGCAGCGTGGCCGCGTTCTTCTGCCAGCTCGAATTCTCTTCGAAGGGATAGGCGCCGCTGTAGGCGCCGGGCTGAGTGATGTCCCGAGTCACCAATGTGCATGCGGTGATGTGCACGCCGTCCACGATGTTCAGGTGGCCGATGATGTTGACCGCCCCTCCGATGGTGCAGTTAGCGCCGACCGTCGTCGAGCCCGCGATGGCCCCGCAACCGGCCATCGCGGTGTTCCGGCCGATGTGAACGTTGTGGGCGATCTGGATCAGGTTGTCGAGCTTGACGCCGTCCTCGATGACCGTGTCGCTCAGGGCGCCGCGGTCGATGCAGGTGTTGGCGCCGATCTCGACGTCGTCGCCGATGACCACGGCACCGAGCTGCTCGATCTTCACGTAGCCGGCCTTGGACGGCGCAAAGCCGAAGCCATCTGCGCCTATGACCACGCCGCTGTGCACGATGCCGCGCGCGCCGATGCGGCAGCCGTAGCCGAGCACGACGCGCGGAGCGAGGCGGGTGTTCTCGCCGATGACGGCATCGCGCTCGATGACGCAGTGCGCGCCGATGCGGGCGCGGTCCTTGATGACGGCACCGGCCTCGATGACAGCCAGCGGGCCAACCTCGACGCCCTGGCCCAGCCGGGCATCAGGCGACACGACGGCGCTCGCATGCACGCCTGCCTGGCGCGCCGGACGCGTGCGCACCGCCCACCACTGCGTCAGCCGGGCGAAGTAGAGATAAGGGTCGGGCGTGACGATGGCCGCGCCGCGGGCGGCAGCCACCTCGGCCAGTGCCGGCGCAACGATGACGCAGGCCGCTTGCGTCGTGCCGAGCTGGGCCTGGTAGCGCGGGTTGGCGAGGAAGCTGATGCTGTGCACATCGGCCTCATCCAACGGCGCAATGCCGGTAATGCGGATGTCGGAGCCCCCAAGCAAATCGCCGCCCAAGGCGGCGATCAGTTCGCTGAGCGCCACATCCGCAGTGCTCTGCGTCGGGCTCATGGGCGAGGCGACTTACTTCTGCGCGTTCAGCGCGTCGATCACCTTCTTGGTGATGTCCACGCGGGCGCTGAAGTGGATCGCGTCCTGCAGGATGAGGTCGTACTTGTCGGCCTCGAAGATCTGCTTGATGACCTTGTTGGCGCGCTCGACGACGACCGACAGCTCTTCGTTCTTGCGCTGGGTCAGGTCTTCCTGCCATTCGCGGCGCTTGCGCTGCAGGTCGCGTTCCTGCTCGACCACGTCGCGCTGGCGGCGGCCACGCTCGGCTTCGGACAGCGTGGGCGCGTCCTTCTCGAGTTTCTCCGCAGCACCGCGCAGTTTGGTTTCCAGGTCGCGCAGGTCCTTCTCGCGCTTTCCGAATTCCGTCTCCAGCTTGATCTGCGCCGTCTTGGCCAGGTTGGCTTCGCGCAGCACTCGTTCGCTGTTGACGTAGCCGATCTTCAGTTCCTGGGCTTGCACGGCCGAGGCGGCCACCATCATCGAAGCGGCCAGGGCCACCGATTGCAAGAGCTTGCTCATCATCAGAATGCAGTCCCGATCTGGAATTGGAATTTCTCGATTCTATCCTTGCCCGATTTGCGAATCGGCTTGCCGTAGCTCAGGCGAAGGGGCCCCATCGGCGATATCCAGCTCAGGCCGATACCTGCGGACATGCGCAGCATGTCCTTGCCGCCATGCTCTTCATCGGCGCTCAATGTCTTCCAGTTCAGTTTGGCCTCGGGGCTCCAGACGCCGCCCATGTCGACGAACCCGAAAATGCGGAAGCTCTTGTCATTGCCGCTACCAGGCACCGGCAGGTAGAGCTCGGCGTTCAGGTTGAAGCGCCGATTGCCGCCGCTGTAGGAGCCGGTGGTGTCGACCGGGCCGAGCGAGCCAGCCTCGAAGACGCGCACCGAGCCCAGGCCGCCGCCGTAGAAGTTCTTGAACACCGGGTAAGGCCGGCCGCTGAGGCCCTCGCCCCAACCCAGCTCGCTGTTGATGCCCAGCGTGATCTTGTTCGTGATCTCGAAGTATTCCTGGTACTGCAGGTTCAGGCGGGCGAAGCGGGCATCGCCTACCGGACTGAGTTCGAAGTTGGCGCGCGTGTAGCGGCCCTTCTGCGGCGTGATGACGCTGTCGCGGCTGTCGCGCTGCCAGCCGATGGTCAGCGGGATGGCGTTGCTGCGCTGGCCGAACTGGTTGACGAACAGCAGATAGCTGTTGGGCAGGCCGCGCGAGGTTGTGATGTCGGTCTGCTCGTAGCCGATGCCGAAGAACACCGTGTCCAGCTCGGAGAACGGCACGCCGAAGCGGACCGCACCGCCCTTGGTGACGTACTCGTACTCCTCACCCAGCGTGTTGATGGGCTTGGTGGTGCGGTAGAACACGTCCAGCGCGCGCGACACGCCGTCGACCGTGAAGTACGGGTCCACGGTGCTGACCTGCAGCTGGCGGCCCGTGCGGGCGGTCGCCACGTCGATGCCGAGGTAGTTGCCCGAGCCGAAGACGTTGTCCTGGCGAATCGAGCCGGTGAAGGACAGCTTGGTCTGGCTGGAGTAGCCGGCGCCGACGGTGATGGCACCGGTGGGGCGCTCGACGACGGTCAGGATGACGTCGACCTGGTCTTGCGCACCCGGCACCTCCTGCGTGTCGATGCTGACTTCCTTGTCCTTGAAGTAGCCCAGGCGCTCGACGCGATCACGCGAGGCCTTGATCTTCTGGCCGTCGTACCAGGCCGCCTCGAACTGGCGGAACTCGCGGCGGATGACCTCGTCGCGGGTACGCGAGTTGCCGGAAATGATGACCTTGCGCACATAGACACGGCGCTGCGGCTCACCGATGAAGGTCACGACGACCTGGCCGGTCTCGCGGTTGATCTCGGGCTTGCTGTCGGCCCGCGCGAAGGCGTAGCCGTAGGTGCCGTACAGGTCGCTGAAGGCACGCGTCGTCTGCGCCACCGCCTCGCCCTGGTAAGCCTGGCCGGGCTTCAGGAAGATGAGGTGCTTGAAGTCTTCCTCGCGGCCGAGGAAATCGCCTTCGAGCTTGACGCCGGTGACCGTGTAGGGCTGGCCTTCGCTGACCGTGACGGCGACGCTGATGCTCTGCTTGTCCGGCGAGATGGTCACCTGCGTGGAGGTGACGGCGAACTCGAGGTAGCCGCGGTTCAGGTAGTGGCTGCGGATGGTTTCCAGGTCCGCGTTCAGCTTGGCGCGCGAGTAGCGGTCGGTCTTGGTGTACCAGGTCAGCCAGCCGCTGGTCGTCTGCTCCAGCAGGCCGAGCAGCGTGCTCTCGGAGAAGACCTTGCTGCCGAGGATGCGGATCTCGGCGATCTTGGCCGGTTCGCCTTCGGTCACGTTGAAGCTGACGTTGACGCGGTTGCGCTCGATAGGCGTGATCGTCGTCGTGACCTCGGCGCCGTAGAGGCTGCGGGTCAGGTACTGACGCTTGAGTTCCTGCTCGGCGCGGTCGGCGAGAGCACGGTCGAAGGGCTTGCCCTCGCCGATGCCGACGTCCTTCAGCGACTTGCTGAGAGCCTCGGTGTCGAACTCCTTCAGTCCGACGAAGTTGACGTTGGCGATGATGGGGCGCTCGTCGATGATGACGACGACGGCGGTGCCGTCGATGCTGATGCGCACGTCCTTGAACAGGCCCGTGGCGAACAGCGCGCGCAGCGCGGCAGCGCCCTTTTCATCGTTGTAGGTGTCGCCGATGCGGAAGGGCAGCGACGCGAAGACGGTGCCCGGGTCGGTGCGTTGCAGGCCTTCGACGCGGATGTCCCGCAGCACGAAGGGGTCGACGGCCCAGGCCAGGCCTGACTGGAACATCCCCGTGACAGCCAGAGCCAGCAAGCCGAGGCGGAAGGGGCGACGTGACGCTCCCGAACTGAAAGGAAAGGACATGGGGGAACGGGAGTTTCAGTGCCAACCCGCATAGCGGGCGACGTCGTTGGAAAGGGCCAAGGCCATCATCAGCATCAGGATCAGCAAGCCAGCTCGCTGCAATTGCTGCTGCCACCACTCGGAGAGGGGGCGGCCACTCAGACCCTCGAAAAGATAATACATGAGGTGCCCGCCATCGAGCATTGGCAGCGGCAGCAGGTTCAGGATCGCCAGGCTCATCGAGAGCGTCGCCAGGGTATTGAGGAACGGCGACAAGCCGGCCTGCGCCGACTTGCCCGCGTAGTCTGCAATCGCCAGCGGTCCGCTGAAATTCTTTACCGAGGCTTCGCCGATGAGGATGCGGCCGATCAGCCTGACGGTTGTCGTCGCCATGTCCCAGCTCTGCTGGACACCGCGCCACAGACCGTCGACGGGGCCATAGCTGACGGAGACCGTTTCCGGTGATGTGCCGACGCCGATCTCCAGCCGCGCGATACGGCCACCTGCGTCGTCGACCATGCGCGGCGTCGGGCTCAACTCGACCACATGCCCGCCACGCTCGACGCGCCAGGCCATCGCGCGCGGCTGCTCGCCGTCGTGGGCGCGCCGGATGGCGTCGCGCAGATACCCGGCATCCGGCACCACCTGGCCGTCTATGGACAGCACTCGGTCGCCGGCTTGCAGGCCCGCTGCATCGCCCGCCCCGCCGGCCGCCACCTGGCGGATCAAGGGCTCGGCCAGCGGCACCAGGCCGATGTCGTTGAACAGCCCGGCGTCCGGCGCGCGTCCGGCCAGGCGTTCGGTCTCCAGACGCAGGCTGCGCGATGCATGGCCCTGAGCGCTGGTGACAGACAGATGAAGGCCCTCACCCAAGGCCTGGGCACGCGCCACGGCGGCCTGAAGGTCGGGCAGGGACTGCACGTCGTCCCACTGCTGACCGTCATCAGAAACGGCGCGCACCCAGTCGCCGGCATGCAGGCCGGCGCGCTCGGCCAGCGAGGCGCTGGGCGGCGTGCCCAGCAGCGCCTTCGGCTGGTCGCTGCCTATCCAGGCCACCACCGCGAACAGCAGGATGGCCAGCAGCCAGTTGGCCGCCGGGCCGGCCGCGAGGATGGCGGCGCGCTGCCCCACCGGGCGGTTCTTGAAGGCTTGGTCGCTCTCGTGGGCGGCGACGGGTTCATCACCCATGCCCAGCATGCGCACATAGCCGCCCAGCGGCACGGCGCTGATCGCGAACTCGGTGCCACCACGGCCGACACGGCTCCACAGCACGCGGCCGAAACCGACGGAGAAACGCAGCACCTTGACGCCGCAGGCCCGTGCAACGCGGTAGTGGCCCCACTCGTGGATGGGCACCAGGATGCCGATGGCGATGAGGAACCAGAAGGCCTTCTGGATCATGTCCATGCGAGCACCTGCTTTTGCGCCAGTTCGCGCACGCGGGCGTCCAGCGCGAGCAGGCCGTCGATGCTCGTGCATTCCCCCGCGTGGGGGCTGACGGCGCCCAGGCAATGGGCGTTGAGCGCATGAATGCGGTCGAAGCGCAGCCGGCCGTTCAGGAAGGCGTCTACGGCGATCTCGTTGGCCGCGTTCAACACCGTCGTGCTGCCTTCGGCGCCGCGCAACGCCTGCCAGGACAGGTGCAGACCGGGGAAGCGCACGGCGTCGGCTTCCTCGAACGTGAGGCTGGGCGTGGTCAGCAGGTCCAGCCGGCTGGCTCCCGAGGTGATGCGCTCCGGGAAGGACAGGCCGTAGGCGATGGGCACGCGCATGTCGGGCGTGCCCAACTGGGCCAGCACGGACTGGTCGCGGCAGACCACCATCGAATGGATGATGCTCTGCGGGTGGATGACCACCTTGATCTGCTCGGGCGTGAGGTTGAACAGCCAGCGCGCCTCGATGACCTCGAGCGCCTTGTTCATCATCGTCGCCGAGTCGACCGAGATCTTGCGGCCCATGACCCAGTTGGGGTGGGCGCAGGCCTGGTCGGGCGTCATGTCAGCCAACGTCTTTGGGTCGCGACTGCGAAACGGGCCGCCGGAGGCCGTCAGCACGATATGGTCGATTCGGTCGTGCCAGGTCCTGCGGTCTTCCGGCAGGCACTGGAAGATGGCCGAGTGCTCGCTGTCTATGGGCAGCAGCGTCGCACCGCCCTGCTCCACCGCCTGCATGAACAGGGCGCCGCCGACGACGATGGCTTCCTTGTTGGCCAGCAGCAGGCGCTTGCCGGCGCGGGCGGCAGCGATGGCCGGTGCGAGGCCGGCAGCGCCGACGATGGCCGCCATGACGGTGTCGACGTCCGGGTGCGCGGCGATGTCGGCCAGCGCCTGGGCGCCGTCCAGCACTTCGGTGCGGCTGCCGGCTTCACGCAGGCGTTCGCGCAGCTTCGCGGCGGCGTCCCGCTCAGGCATGACGGCGTAACGCGGCGCCCAAGTCAGGCATTGCGCCAGCAGTTCGTCGACGCGGCTCATCGCGCTCAGCGCGAGGACTTCATAGCGCTCTGGGTGGCGTGAGAGAACGTCCAGCGTGTTGACGCCGATGGAGCCGGTCGAGCCCAGCACGCAGACGCGTTGGCGGGTCATAGGCTGATCAGCGCAAGTGCCAGCGGGAACACCGGTAGCAGCGCGTCGATGCGGTCCAGCACACCGCCATGGCCGGGTAGCAGGTTGCTGCTGTCCTTGGCCCCGGCGGCACGCTTGACGAGGGATTCGAACAGGTCGCCGACGACGCTCATCGCGCCGAGGAAGACCAAGGCCAACAACGAGACGATGCCGTGGCGCTGCACCAGCAGCGTGTAGAGGCTGGGCGAGTCGACGGCGACCTGCACGTCGATGACGTGGACCCAGACGAAGCCGAGCAGGATGACGCCGGCCAGGCCACCCCAGACGCCTTCCCAGCTCTTGCCCGGGCTGATGGCCGGCGCCAGCTTGCGCTTGCCGAAGGCGCGGCCGCAGAAGTAGGCGGCGATGTCGGCCATCCACACCAGGCAGAAGACGGACAGGATGAAGTTGATGCCATGCACCTTGGCCTGCACGATGGCCAGCCAGGCGCCCCACAGCAGCACGGCGCCAAGCGCCAACCGCGCGCCGCGGGCGATGCGCGGCCAGCCTGCCGGCCCGGCGTGCAGCGCGTAGGCGCCGCCAAGCACCCAGACAAGGCTGGCCAGGTACCAGACCCAGGCCGGCGGCGCGTTCAGCCCGCCGATGAGCAGCGTCCAGACGCAGGCCAGCGCGAGGCCCACGCCGGCCGCGATGGCGCCCGTGCCGGGGAGGCCGTTCAGCCGCGCCCACTCCCAGCCGGCCGCGCCGATCATGGCGACAGCGACCCAGGCGAAAGGCCAGGGCGACGCCACGAACAGCACCGGCAGCAGGATGGCCAGCAGCACGACGGCGGTGATGACACGGGTCTTGAGCATGGCTGCACCTTACGCCGCAGGCGGCGTTTCCTTCACGCCGCCGAAGCGGCGGTCGCGCTCGTGGAAGGCGGCAATCGCCGCATCCAGTTCACGCTCGCCGAACTCGGGCCAGAGGCATTCCGAGAACACGAACTCGGTGTACGCCGCCTGCCAGAGCAGGAAGTTGCTGATGCGAACCTCGCCACCGGTGCGGATGAAGAGGTCGGGGTCGGGCGCATAGCTCATGGCCATGAACTCCGACAGCCGGGCCTCGGTCAGCTCATGCGCGGGCACGCCGGCTTCGATGGCCTTGCGGCAGGCCTGGACGATGTCCCAGCGGCCACCGTAGTTGAAGGCAACGTTCAGCGTCAGCTTGGTGTTGTGCGCCGTGGTCGTTTCGGCCTCGTTCCAGGCATTGCGCAGCTTGTCGGAGACAGCTTCGCGGTCACCGACGATGCGGATGCGCACGCCCATCGCGCCCATCTTGGCGAGGTAGCGGCTCACGGCCGCCAGCACCAGGCCCATCAGGCCGGAGACCTCGTCGCTCGGCCGCTTCCAGTTCTCGCTGGAGAACGCGAAGACTGTGACGTGCTCGATATCGCGGTCTATACAGGCCTGGACGATCTTGACCAGGCTATCCACACCGGCCTTGTGGCCGAAGAAGCGCGGCAAAAAGCGCTTCTTAGCCCAACGGCCGTTGCCATCCATGACGATGGCGACGTGGCGCGGCGGCGCCGGGCGGTCTTGCGACACGTTGGCGGATGTGCTCAAGACGGCGCTCAAACCGCCAGGATCTCAGCTTCCTTGCCCGAGATCAGCTTGTCGATCTCGGCGATCACGCGGTCGGTGAGCTTCTGCACTTCGTCGAGGCTGCGGCGTTCGTCGTCCTCGCCGATTTCCTTGTCCTTGAGCATCTTCTTGGCCTGCTCGTTGGCATCACGGCGCAGATTGCGCACGGCGATCTTGGCGTCCTCGCCGGCGTTGCGCACTACCTTGGTCAGGTCACGGCGCCGCTCCTCGGTCAGCGGCGGCATCGGCACGCGGATCAGGTCGCCCTGGCTGGCCGGGTTCAGGCCCAGGTCGCTCTCGCGGATGGCCTTTTCGATCTTGGCGCCCATGCCCTTTTCCCAGGGCTGGACGGAGATGGTGCGGGCATCCAGCAGCGTCACGTTGGCCACCTGCGAGATGGGCACCAGCGAACCGTAGTAGTCGACGTTGACCTGATCCAGCAGGCCGGGGTGAGCACGGCCGGTGCGGATCTTGTGCAGGTCGTTCTTCAGTGCCTCGATCGACTTGGCCATCTTGGCCTCGGCGTTCTTCTTGATGTCGGCAATGCTCATGATCGATACCTATGAATTTGCGGGACAGACCGCCCGAGCGTCAGCGAGTAGCTCTGTCCCCAACTGATTAAGGTTTTAGACGTGCACCAGCGTGCCTTCGTCCTCGCCCTGCACGACACGCTTGAGCGCGCCGGTCTTGAAGATGCTGAACACCTTGATCGGCAGCTTCTGGTCGCGGCACAGCGCGAAGGCGGCGCCGTCCATCACCTGCAGGTTCTTCGAGATGGCCTCATCGAAGGTGATGCTGGTATAGCGCGTCGCGCTCGGATCTTTCTTGGGGTCGGCCGTGTAGACGCCGTCGACCTTGGTGGCCTTCAGCACGATCTCGGCACCGATCTCCGCGCCGCGCAGCGCGGCGGCCGTGTCGGTCGTGAAGAAGGGGTTGCCGGTGCCTGCGGCGAAGACGACGACCTTGCCCTCTTCGAGGTATTGCAGCGCCTTGGGGCGCACATAGGGCTCGACGACCTGCTCGATGGCGATCGCGGACATGACCCGGGCGATCATGCCTTCCTGACGCATCGTGTCGGCCAGGGCCAGCGAGTTCATGACCGTGGCCAGCATGCCCATGTAATCGGCCGTGGCGCGGTCCATGCCGACCGAGCCGCCAGCCACGCCGCGGAAGATGTTGCCGCCACCGATGACGACGGCGACTTCTACACCCATCTGCGTGATCTCGCGGACTTCCTGCACCATGCGCACGATGGTCGCGCGGTTGATGCCGTAGGCGTCGTCACCCATCAGGGCTTCGCCGGAGAGTTTGAGCAGAATGCGCTTGTACGCGGGCATGGTGTCCTCTGGAGTCTGGAAGGCTGGAAACAGGCTGGCAGTGGCCCGGAAGTTTAAAGGGCGCCAACTTGGCGCCCTTTCATTTCACAAGGGTCTTTACTGACCCTTGGCAGCCGCGACCTGCGCAGCCACTTCGGCGGCGAAGTCGTCGACCTTCTTCTCGATGCCTTCACCGACGACGTAGAGCGTGAAGCCCTTGACCGTCGTGTTGGCCGCCTTAAGGTGGGCGCCCACGGTCTGCTTGCCGTCGGCGGCCTTCACGAAGACCTGGTCCAGCAGCGAGACTTCCTTCAGGAACTTCTGCACCGAGCCTTCGACCATCTTGGCGATGATGTCGGCGGGCTTGCCGGATTCGGCAGCCTTCTCGGTGGCGATGCGGCGCTCCTTCTCGACCAGCTCGGCCGAGACGTCGGCGCTGGACAGGGCGGCGGGCTTCATCGCGGCGATGTGCATGGCCACGTCCTTGGCGGCCACGTCGTCACCTTCGAACTCGACGACCACGCCGATGCGAGTGCCGTGCAGGTAGGTGGCCAGCTTGCTGCCGGTGTAGCGCTGGAAGCGGCGGATCGACAGGTTCTCGCCGATCTTGCCGATCAGGCCCTTGC
Organism: Roseateles sp. P5_E8; assembly: GCF_054177665.1. Lineage (NCBI taxonomy): Bacteria > Pseudomonadati > Pseudomonadota > Betaproteobacteria > Burkholderiales > Sphaerotilaceae > Roseateles > Roseateles sp. P5_E8. Next base: position 106,241 of record NZ_JBGCUM010000001.1, read on the forward strand.
GCACGTCTTCCACCGTCGGGCCGAAGCCTTCTTGCGACAGCGGCAGCGCCGACAGGGCGGCCACGTCAGCGGGGGCCGCTTCAGCGACCAGGCCAGCCAGTGCAGCCACGAAAGCCAGGAAGGCGTCGTTCTTCGAGACGAAGTCGGTCTCGCAGTTCACTTCGATCAGCGCGCCGTTGCCGCCGACGACGGCGGAGGCGACGATGCCTTCGGCGGTGATGCGCGAGGCGGCCTTGCCGGCCTTGTTGCCGAGCTTGACGCGCAGGATTTCCTCAGCGCGACCCAGGTCGCCGTCGGCCTCGGTCAGTGCTTTCTTGCACTCCATCATCGGGGCGTCGGTGCGGGCACGCAGTTCGCCCACCATGCTTGCGGTGATAGCAGCCATTTCGTTTCTCCAGATTTCGGTTGGCAAAAGGGGCCTCGCGGCCCCTTTCAGATGCGGGGTCGAAAGGGCTTAAGCCTCTTCGGAGACCTCGACGAACTCGTCGCCGGCGGGGGCAACCACAGCCAGCACTTCGTTCGTGGCGTTGGCACGGCCTTCGAGCACGGCGTCAGCGATGGCACGGGCGTACAGGGCCACGGCCTTGGCCGAGTCGTCGTTGCCGGGAATGACGTAGTCGATGCCCACGGGCGAGTGGTTGGTGTCCACGACGCCGATGACGGGGATGCCGAGCTTCTTGGCTTCGGCGACGGCAATCTTGTGATAGCCGACGTCGATGACGAAGATGGCGTCGGGCAGCGAGGTCATGTCCTGGATGCCGCCGATGTTCTTCTCGAGCTTGGTGATGTCACGCTGGAACATCAGCGCTTCCTTCTTGATCGCGGGCTGGGTGCCGGCGTCAACCTGGGCTTGCATGTCCTTCAGGTTCTTCAGCGAGGTCTTGACCGTCTTGAAGTTGGTCATCATGCCGCCGAGCCAACGGGCGTCGACGTAGGGCATGCCGGCGCGCAGGGCTTCCGAGGCGATCACTTCACGGGCCTGACGCTTCGTGCCGACCATCAGGATGGTGCCGCGCTTGGCAGCCAGCGAACGCACGAACTTCAACGCATCGTTGAACGCGGGCAGCGTCTTCTCGAGGTTGATGATGTGGATCTTGTTGCGATGGCCGTAGATATACGGGGCCATCTTGGGGTTCCAGAAGCGGGTTTGGTGGCCGAAATGGACGCCGGCTTCCAGCATCTCGCGCATCGTGACAGACATGGGTCTTACTCCGAAGGTTGTGTCTAAAATCCGGCCCGAATTGCGTTGCAGCACCTGGATACAGCCGTTTCAGCTGACTCACAAGAGCCGCAAACCACAACACCTTTGTGGGCCGGTTTGCGATTTGTTGCGACGAGTGGCGCTGAATTCATCAGCCACACACCCCTCACAACCGTCTTGCCAAGGTCTTGCAGCGCTGAAATGCGCTGCCGCCTCCGGCAAAACCCGCAGAGTATACACAAGCCCATGGCCTCTTTCAGCCGACGCCACCCCGCAGTGGCCGCGAGCTCGCCCGTCCGGGCCTCCCATCAGGTGGGCACTTGAGCCGCCGCGTCGCGGTGGTGGGCGCCGGCCTGGCTGGCGTGACCACGGCCTACGAGCTGGCCGCTTTAGGCTGGCAGGTGCGGGTCTTCGAGCGTGGCGGCAGCGTGGCCGAGCAGGCCAGCTTCGCGAGCAGCGCGCTGCTGTCACCCTTCGTGCCTCTTCTGGGTGAGGCCCCAACGCCGGCGCCGCTGGCCTGGCGCTGGCGCCGCTGGCGCGCCGGCCGGCGCGGCGGCGATGCGCCGTCAACACTGGCGGCGCTCAGCCAGCTCGGCCTGGCTCGCACGGACGAGTTGCGCCGCAGCCTGGGCCTGGACGACGAGGCTGCGGATGGCCTGCTCGTCGCGCTCGTCGATGCCAGGCGTGTCGCAGCGGCGCAAGCCCGGCTCGACAGCTGGAAGGCGATCGGCCTGGCCATCGAGCTGCTCGACCCCGAACAGACGCGCCGTCGCGAGCCGGGGCTGAATGCCGAGGCGCCGCTCGCCGGTGCGCTGGCCCTCGCCCACGGCGGCGCCGGCAATGCGCGCCTCTTCGCCCAGCAACTGCGCCAGCAGGCCCAGCACCTGGGCGCAGCCTTTCGCTTCCACACCACCGTGCGCGCCATCGCCGCCGATGGCGCCGGTCTGACGCTGCGCCACGAGTACACGCCGCCGCCGGAGGCGCCGACACGCGCCGCCGAGCGCGACGCCGGCGACACCTTGCCGCAGCTGCTTGGCGCCCAGGACGAACGCTTCGATGCCGTCGTGCTGTGCAACGGCCTCGACGCGCCGGCCCTGCTCGGCCGGCGCTTGCCGCTGGCGGCCCGGCACGAAGCCTCGGTCACGGCGCCGCTGCGCCTGCTCGAAGCCCACCCCGACCTCGGCCCCAAGGCCGGCTGGGTCGACCCCTCGCGTGGCCTGGCCGTCACACGCATCGGTCAGCGCGTGCGCGTGACCGGCGACCTCGCAGTGACTGGCCGCAAGGACAAGCACACAGCGGACTTCGAGGCCCTGCATCGCAGCCTGCAGCACTGGTTCCCCGGCTCGGTCCTGCATAGCCAGGTGCAGCACAGCACAAGCCGGCGCGCGTTGGCGGCCGACGGCCTGCCCCTGCTCGGCGCCAGTGGCCGGGCGGGCCTGTGGCTCAACCTGTCGCCCGGCGGCCATGGCTGGGGGCTGGCCTGCGGCGCGGCCCTGTTGCTGGCCCAGCAGATTGCCGGACAGACATCAACGCTCGACATCGGCCCGCTGGGTCCGCAGCGACTGGCCTAAGCTCGTGGGCATGCGCGCGCTGCTGCCCACTGCCACTGCCCTGCCCTTGTTCGACGTCGTCGCCAGCCGGCACATCGAGGCGCGCGCGTTGCTGCACTCACCTGACCTGATGGAGCGCGCCGGCCTGGCCGCAGCCAAGCTCGCGCTGGCGCTGCGGCGCGGCGCGGGCCCGGTGTGGGTGGTCTGCGGCCAGGGCAACAACGGCGGCGATGGCTACGTCGCGGCGCGGCGGCTGGCCGATGCTGGCGTTGCCGTTCACGTCGGCCACGACTCCCCGGAGCGCCCGGCCCTCGTCATCGATGCACTGCTCGGCCTGGGGCTGAACCGCGCGCCCTCCACCGAACTGCTTGCGACCATCGCCGCGATGCAGGCCTGCGGCGCGCCCATCCTGGCCGTCGACCTGCCCAGCGGGCTGCTTGCCGACACCGGCCAGCCCGCCGGCGAACGGGCGGTGCGCGCCGACCACACGCTGACGCTGCTGACGCTCAAACCCGGCCTCTTCACCGGCGAGGGCCGCGCGCATGCCGGGCGGATCTGGTTTGATGACCTGGGCATCGCGACCGATGAAGCACCCACGGCGGAGTTACTCGGCCCGGCGCCTCGGCCCGAACGCAGCGCCACCAGCCACAAGGGCAGCCACGGCCAGGTGCTGGTCGTTGGTGGTGCGCCGGGCATGCAGGGCGCGGCCCGGCTGGCGGCGCGGGCGGCCCTGGCCTGTGGCGCGGGGCGCGTCTACATGGACCTGTTGGGTTTGGCCGCCGAAGAAGCTGCCGATCCCGGCCGGCTCGAACTGATGCGCGGCCGGCTGGCAGACGTGCCGCAGGCCGTTGGCGTCATCGGCTGTGGCGCCGGGGCAGCCATCGCAAATGGCCTGCCCGCACTGCTGCAAATGCTGCCGCGCGTGGTGCTGGACGCCGACGCGCTGAATGCCATCGCCGCCGATGCGGCCCTGCAGGATCTGCTGCGCGCGCGGCCGCCCGGCTCATCGCTGCTGACGCCGCATCCGCTCGAAGCTGCCCGGCTGCTGGGGCGCGACACGGGCAGCGTGCAGGCCGACCGCCTTGCGGCGGCGCGCGAACTGGCGGCGCGCTTCAACTGCACCGCGGTGCTGAAGGGCTCGGGCAGCGTCATCGCTTCAACGAATGAGCGCCCAGCCCTCTGCGCCAGCGGCGGGCCGGCGCTGGCCACGGCCGGCAGCGGCGACGTGCTGGCCGGCTGGCTGGGTGGCCTGTGGGCTCAGCAGCCGGGCGCCAGTGCCCACCGCATCGCCTGCACCGGTGTGGAAGCGCACGGCCGGGCCGGCGAGGTGAGCGGCGTGCTGCGCGCCAGCGATCTCATAGAACGCCTGGCCGCGCAGCACTGACGCTCAACGCACTCAGCGGCGCTTGCGTGGCGCCGGCTTGGGCGCGGTCTTCTTGGCAGCGCGGCTGGACGCCCGTTTCGCGGCCTGCTGCGCCGCCTTGACCGGGTGCAGCGATGCGACGACGGCCTTGCGGCTCTGCTTCACGTCGCGGTCGGTCTGCTGCACATCATCGAGCGCCTCCACTGCGGTCTTGGGCGCACGCTTCTTCGCGGGCGCCCTGCCGGAAGGCTTGCCTTGAGGCTTGCCTGCCGCACCTCGGCTGGACCCCCGCGCCTCGTCCGAATCACGCACGAGGCGGAAGTCGATGCGGCGCCCGTCCAGGTCGACGCGGCTGACCTGCACCTGCACGCGCGCGCCGGTGGCGTAGCGGATGCCGGTGCGCTCGCCGCGCAGCTCCTGGCGCACGTCGTCGAACTTGAAGTACTCGCCGCCCAGCTCGGTGATGTGCACGAGACCTTCGACGTAGAGCGCGTCCAGCTGCACAAACAGGCCGAACGACGTGACGGCCGAGACCGTGCCGGCGAACTCCTCGCCGAGGCGGTCGCGCATGTAGCGGCATTTCAGCCAGGCCTCGACATCGCGGCTGGCCTCGTCGGCACGGCGCTCGTTGGCACTGCAATGCGCGCCAACGACTTCCCAGCGCTCGGCCTCGTTGCGGGCCTCTGCAGGGTTGGGCGGCGCCGCACGACCAGGGCGCTTGGGCGCCTGTGGCACGTTCATCTTGGCTGGGTCCAGCGTGTAGCGCTTGTTGGCAAGCAGGCACTTGATGACGCGGTGAACCAGCAGGTCCGGGTAGCGGCGGATCGGGCTCGTGAAGTGGGTGTAGGCCGGATAGGCCAGGCCGAAGTGGCCGGAGTTGATGCCGGTGTAAATGGCCTGCTGCATGGAGCGCAACAGCATGGTGTGGATCTGCTGCGCGTCGGGGCGGTCCTTGGTCGCCTGGGCGATCTGCTGGAACTCGCGCGGCGTCGGGTCGTCGGAGATGCCGAAGCCGATGCCCAGCGAGCGCAGGTAGTTCTGCAGCGTCGTGCGCTTCTCGGGCGTGGGGCCTTCATGCACACGGAACAGCGCGTGGTGCTTGGACGACTGGATGAAGTCCGCCGAGCAGGTGTTGGCGGCCAGCATGGCCTCCTCGATCAGCCGGTGCGCGTCATTGCGCGTGCGCGGGATGATCTTCTCGATGCGGCCGTTGTCGTCGCAGACGATCTGCGTCTCGGTGGTCTCGAAGTCGATGGCGCCGCGGCGGCCGCGCTCGGCCAGCAAGGCGCGATAGACCTCGTGCAGATGCAGCAGATGGGGAACAAGCTCGCGGCGCTTGGCGGCCTCGGGGCCGTGGGTGTTGGCCAGGATGGCCGCGACCTCGGTGTAGGTGAAGCGCGCGTGCGAGCTGATGACGGCCGGGTAGAACTGGTAAGCGCTGACGGTGCCGTCGCTGGACACGAGCATGTCGCAGACCATGCTGAGCCGGTCTTCATACGGGTTCAGCGAGCACAGGCCGTTGGAGAGCTTCTCCGGCAGCATCGGGATGACGCGGCGCGGGAAGTAGACCGAGGTGGCGCGCTCGTAGGCGTCACCGTCCAGCGCCTCGCCGGGCTTGACGTAGTGCGACACATCGGCGATGGCCACCAGCAGGCGCCAGCCCTCGACGGCCTTCTTGCCACGGCCCTGCTTGAAGGGCTCGCAGTAGACGGCATCGTCGAAGTCGCGCGCGTCCTCGCCGTCGATGGTGACCAGGGGCACGTCGCGCAGGTCGATGCGGCCCTTCAGGTCGGCGGCGCGCATCTTCTCCGGCAGCTTGGCGGACTGCGCCAGCGTCTCCGGGCTGAAGCGGTGCGGCACGTCGTACTTGCGCACGGCGATCTCGATCTCCATGCCGGGGTCGTCGATCTCGCCCAGCACCTCGACGACGCGGCCGACCGGCTTGGAGTACAGCGACGGCGGCTCGGTCAGCTCGACGGCGACGACCTGGCCGGCGGTTGCGTTAGCGATGCCGTTCTTGGGGATGAGGATGTCCTGGCCCATGCGCCGGTCCTCGGGCGCGACCAGCCAGATGCCCGATTCCAGCAGCAGGCGGCCAATGAGAGGCCGCTTCTTGCGCTCAAGGATCTCCAGCACCTTGCCCTCGGGGCGGCCACGCTTGTCGAAGCGAATCACCTTCACGCGCAGGCGGTCACCGTGCATGACGGTGTGGGTCTCCTGAGACGACAGATAGACGTCGGCCGAGCCGTCGTCGGGGATCAGGAAGCCATGGCCGTCACGATGGCCTTGCAGCGTGCCTTCGACCTCGGCAAGCAAGCCGGCGCCATCGCCCGTAGGCGAAGGGTTAGAGTTCTTCAAGTATTTGATGATATGATCCTTGCTTTCCTGAAACGGCCCAGGTCTTCGACAAGAAGTCTTGAGCACCTTGCCCAGGTGGCGGAATTGGTAGACGCACTAGTTTCAGGTACTAGCGGGTAACTCCGTGGAGGTTCGAGTCCTCTCCTGGGCACCAAATCAAAGAAAAAGGCCAGCACGCAAGTGCTGGCCTTTTTCTTTGGTGCCCAGGAGAGGACTCGACCACTTTGGAGCGCGCTCCAAAGTGGGACGCGGAACGCGGCAAAGGCGTGTGGCTGCCGGGGTCGCCGGAGGTGACCGAGTCCCCGCCGATGGCCCCTCGACGGGGCCTTCGGCGAGTGGCGGCACAAACCGAGCTTTTTCGCATCGTGCCACTCAACGGAACCCTCAAACGACGAACTTCTTCGCCAGCTGCTCCGGACCCATGCCGTCGTATTCCTCAAACGGCTGGTGGATCCACGGCGAGGTTTCAAGCATCTCGACGAAGTAATCCGGCGTGTAGGCCGAGACCTTCTTCGTCCAGATGACGGCCGAGCGCAGTTCGGTGATGGCGGGCATGCCGCGCAGGCGCTCGACCACGGCCTGCAGGGTGACCCCCGAATCGGCCAGATCGTCCACCAGCAGCACACGACCGGCGACCTCGCCCTTGGGCATGGTGATGTACTTGGCGACGTCCAGCCGGCCCTGGATGGTGCCGGCTTCGGCGCGGTAGGAGCTGGTGGACATGATGCCCAGCGGCTTGTCGAAGACGCGCGACAGCACGTCGCCCGGGCGCATGCCGCCGCGCGCCAGGCACAGGATCTGGTCGAACTGCCAGCCCGAGGCGTGCACCCTGAGGGCGAGGCGCTCGGTCAGCAGGTGGTACTCGTCCCAGGACACGTAGAGATGTTTACCGTCGTCGGTCAGCATGGTGATCGCTTCTCCGTGGTGTGAAGGGGTTCAGGCGGAATAAGGATGGCGCAGCACGATGGTGTGCTCGCGGTCGGGACCCGTGGACACCATGTGGATGGGTGTGCCGATGACTTCTTCGACGCGCTTCAGATAGCTGCGCGCATTGGCCGGCAGCGCGTCCCAGGATGTGGCGCCGAAGGTGATCTCGGTCCAGCCGGGGAAGGTCTCGAACACCGGCGTGCAAGCATCAATCTCGTCCGCATCCAGCGGCAGGATGTCGAGCTGACGGCCGTTGAGCTCATAGCCCACGCACATCTTGATCTCGCTCAGGCCGTCCAGCACGTCGAGCTTGGTCAGGCACAGGCCGCTGATGCCGTTGATGATCATCGAGCGCTTCAGCGCGGCGGCGTCCAGCCAGCCGCAGCGACGGGCACGGCCGGTGACGGTGCCACGCTCCTGGCCGACGGTGGACAGGTGGTAGCCGACGGTGCCCGGCACTTCCCAGTCCAGCTCGGTCGGGAAGGGGCCGGAACCGACGCGGGTCGTGTAGGCCTTGGTGATGCCCAGCATGTACTGCAGCAGCTGCGGGCCGACACCGGCACCGGCAGCGGCATTGCCGGCCACGCAGTTGCTGGACGTGACGTAGGGGTAGGTGCCGTGGTCGATGTCTAGCAGCGTGCCCTGGGCGCCTTCGAAGAGGATGTTGGCGCCGGCCTGGTGGGCCTTGTGGATCAGGTAGCCGACGTCGGCCAGCATGGGCTTGATCTGCTCGGCCATCTTCATGGCCTGCTCGAAGATGGGCTCGAAGGCCAGCGCCTCCGCCTTCAGGTAGCCGGTGAGCGCGAAGTTGTGCAGCTCAAGCAGCTCGCGCAGCTTCTTGGCGAAGCGCTCGGGATGCTTCAGGTCCTGGGCGCGCAGTGCGCGGCGGGCGACCTTGTCTTCATAGGCCGGGCCGATGCCCTTGCCGGTGGTGCCGATCTTGCCGCTGCCGCTGCTCTCGCGCAGCAGCTCGCGCGCCTTGTCCACGGCGACGTGGAAGGGCAGGATCAGCGGGCAGGACTCGCTGATGAAGAGGCGCGAACGCACCTCGACGCCGGCAGCTTCCAGGCGCTCGATCTCGCTCAGCAGGTGGGTGGGGTCGACCACGACGCCGTTGCCGATGTAGCAGGCCACGCCGTCGCGCATGATGCCGCTGGGGATGAGCTGCAGCGCCGTCTTCACACCCTTGATGACGAGCGTGTGGCCCGCGTTGTGGCCGCCCTGGAAGCGCACCACACCCTGGGCGTGATCCGTCATCCAGTCCACGACCTTGCCCTTGCCCTCGTCACCCCACTGGGTGCCGACGACGACCACATTGCGTCCACGCGCGGTTTGGCTTTGCATCTTCTTTGCCTGCTGAAACTTAGGATTGGTTTGGGCCGCCGCGCTCAGAGCGCCCGGACGACCCAGTCGGCGTGCTCGCGAACCAGTTCGCGGTCACAGTCGAATTCATCGGCCTCGTGCTCATGCCCGGGCAGCACGCAGACCACGGTCTCGCCCTGCTCGCGCAGCGTGCGCACGGCCTGGCGCAGCGAGGCGTCCTCGCCCCAGGGCGCGCGCACAGCGGCACGCAGCGGTGTGGCGGGCGCCAGCGTCACCAGCGTCTTCAGGTCCAGGCTGAAGCCCACGGCCGGGCGACGGCGGCCGAAGGCGGCGCCGACTTCGTCGTAGCGGCCGCCGCGCAGCACGGCATCTGAGCACCCCGACGCATAGGCCGCGAAGCGGATGCCGGTGTAGTAGGCATAGCCTTGCAGGTCCGCCAGGTCGAAGCCCAGGCCGACCTCTGGATGAACGACGGCGAGATGACCAGCCAGCCAGTCCAGATCGGCCAGCGCCGCCTTGACGAGCGGATGGTCGGGCAGGCGGCGCGCTGCCTGGTCCAGAACCTCGCGGCCACCAAAGAGACTGGGCAGGGCCAGCAGCGCGTCGCGCGTGATGGCGGGCATGTCAGCGCTTAGCGCGGACAGCGCGGAAAGATCCTTGGCAGCCAATGCAGCGGTCAGCGCCTCCAGCACTTCCGGAGCCAGCTTGACGCCGTCGAGCACGCCTTGCAGCAGCCGAGCGTCGCCCAGGTCCAGCATCACGTCGCGTAGGCCGGCGCGGCGCAGCGCGTCCAGGGCCAGCTCATGCACTTCGAGGTCGGCTTCCAGGCCGGCGTGGCCGTAGATCTCGACACCGAACTGCAGCGGCTCGCGGCTGGTGTTGAGGCCGTCGGGCCGCGTGTGCGCCACCGGGCCGCAATAGCAAAGGCGGGTCACGCCCTGGCGGTTCAGCAGATGGGCATCGATGCGGGCGACTTGCGGCGTCGTGTCGGCGCGCACGCCGAGCGAGCGGCCAGAGAGCTGGTCGACCAGCTTGAAGAGCTTGATGTCGGAGCCGCTTCCGGTGCCGGACAGCAGGGAGTCGAGGTGCTCCAGCAACGGCGGGATGACCAGCTCGCAGCCGTAGCTGCGGGCCATGTCGAGCAGCTCTCTACGCAGCTCTTCGATGCGGCGCGCCTGCGAAGGCAGGACATCGGCGATGTGCTCGGGCAGCAGCCAAGCAGAGGACATGGGCGAAGGCAGGCGGTTAAAAACGGCATTCTACCGGTGCCTCCCGGGACCCAGCCTTCAGATCAGCGCAACCAGAGCAGTCCCAACAGACCGAGCAGGATGCTGGCCAGGCCGATGAAGCGGATCTGGCCGTCGCTCATCGCCAGCACGCGGCTGAAGACCTCACGCCAGCGCGTCGGGCTGATCAGGGGCGTCAGCCCCTCGATGACCAGCACCAGCGCCAGCGCGGCCAGCAGTTCGGTCACTTGCGCGCTGGGGCGGCGGCAGGTGCGGCGCCGGAGCCCCGCATGGCTTTGAAGAAATCGCTGCCCGGGTCGACAACCATCACGTCGCTCTTCTTCGCGAAGCTGGCACGGTAGGCCTCCAGCGAGCGATAGAACTGCGCGAACTGCGGGTCGCGGCCGAAGGCTTCGGCGTACAGGGCCGAGGCCTTGGCATCGCCTTCACCCTTGATCTTCTGCGCGTCCCGATAAGCCTCGGCAACAATGATTTCGCGCTGGCGATCGGCATCGGCCTTGATCTTCTCGCCATCGGCCGTGCCCGTGGAGCGGGCCTCGGCGGCCACACGCTGGCGTTCGGACTGCATGCGGCGATAGACCGAGTCGGTGATGCCGGAGGCGAAGTCCACACGCTTGATGCGCACGTCGACGATCTCGATGCCGAACTGCTTGGCCTCGTCGGCCAGGCGCTTGCGCACATCGTTCATGACCTTCTCGCGCTCGGTGGCCAGCACGGCGATGACCGTGCGCTTGGTCACCTCTTCATTGAACGCTGCCTGCACGACAGGCGAGAGGCGGTTCTCGATGTTGCGGATATCAGCGCCGTTGTTGCGGATGAACTGGCGCGGCTCGGTGATGCGCCACTTGATGAGCCAGTCGATGACCAGGCTCTTCTTCTCGGCCGTGAAGATGGGGCGCGATTCGGCGCTGTCCAGTGTCTGCACGCGGCGGTCCAGCAGCACGACGTTCTGGAACGGCGGCGGCAGCTTGAACTTCAGGCCCGGCTCGGTGATGACTTCCTTGATCTCACCCAGCGCATAGACCGCGGCGAACTGACGCTGGTCGACGATGAAGAGCATGGACGACAGCAGCATCAGCACGACGAGGGCGCCGGCGACGATGGCGGCAATTCGGTTCATGGAAGGCATCCTCGATCAGCGGCCGTCACGGCTGCGCTGGTTGTCACGGCTGCGCAGGTCGTTGGCACTGGGCACGGTCTGCGGGTCGGGTAGCGTGGTGGGCTGGGGAGCGGACACCGTCACGCTGCCACTGCTGCCCTGCTGCAAGAGCTTGTCCAGCGGCAGGTAAAGCATGTTGGAGCCGCTCTTGCTGTCCACCATGACCTTGCTGACGTTGCTGTAGACCTGCTGCATCGCGTCGATGTAGAGGCGGTCGCGCGTCACCTGCGGCGCCTTCTGGTATTCGGTCAACACGCTCTTGAAGCGCTGCGCATCGCCCTCGGCCGTGGCAATGACACGGGCCTTGTAGCCCTCGGACTGCTCGCGCAGCTTGGCCGACTCACCCTGGGCGCGCGGGATGACTTCGTTGGCGTAGGCCTGCGCCTCGTTCTTGGTCTGTTCCTTGTTCTGCCCGGCCTTGAAGGCGTCTTCAAAGGCAGCCTGCACCTGCTCGGGCGGTTGCACGCTCAGCACGTTGACGTTCTTGACCTGGATGCCGGCCTTCAGACGGTCCAGTTGAAGCTGGACGGATTTGGCCAGATCGGTCGCGATGGCGTCGCGCTGCTCGTACAGCACCGAGTCCATCGTGCTCTTGCCGACGATCTCGCGCACCGCCGACTCGGCAGCGAGCGTGACCGCCTCGCGAGGCTCGCGGTTCTCGTAAAGGAACTCTTGTGCGTTCTTGATCGTGAACTGCACCGTGAAGCGGATGTCGACGATGTTCTCGTCCTGGGTCAGCATGGACGAGTCGCGCAGGCCGGTCGCGGCCACGACCGTGTTGCGGCCCACCTCGACCTGCTGCAGCTGCGTGACCGACACAATCTCGTGCTGCTGCAACGGGTAGGGCAGCCGCCACTGGAAGCCGGCCTCGACCGTCTTGCTGTACTTGCCGAACCACGTCACAACGCCCTGCTGGCCCTCTTGCACGATGAAGAAGCCGCTGGACAGCCAGCCCAGCACGACGACGACGGCAATCAGGCCCGCGCCTATGCCGGCACCCTTCATGTCGGGCGTGCCCCCCGAACCGCCAGGACTGGCAGGCCCGCCGGACTTGCCGCCGAACATGCCGGAGAGCTTGCGGTTGAAGTCGCGCCAGAGCTCGTCGAGGTCGGGCGGGCCGTCGTTGCGGCCGTTGTTCAGCAGCCGGCCCGCGGCTCTGGCGATGGGCGTCATCAGACGCTGCGCCCAAGGGCTGCGGGGCGGTGTGTGGGAGGTGCTGCTCATGCCTGCGAAGAGTCTGAGGAAGAGGGCTCGGGGTCGTCCGACGGATCAGAGTCGAAACGTGGGTCCCGCTCGTCGGGAATCAAGGGCTGGGCCTGCATGGCCGTTGCAATCAGCTGGCGTAGTTCGGACAGCCCGCTGCCGTCCAGCGAACTGACAAAGACGCGCGGCGTGGGCCGGGTGCCCCCTGCGGCGCGCAGCACGGCGTCAACGACCTCGCGCGGGCGTTGGTCGTCGGCCAGCAGGTCCTGCTTGTTGTAGACCAGGATCTGCGGCACATCGGCCGCGCCGATCTCGGCCAGCACGCGCTCGACCTCGGTGATCTGCTCGTCCAGCGCGGGGCTGGAAGCATCGACGACATGCAGCAGCAGGTCGGCATCAGCCGCCTCCTGCAGCGTCGCGCGGAAGGCCTCGACGAGCTTGTGCGGCAGGTCACGGATGAAGCCGACCGTATCCGACAGCGAGACGCTGGCGCCGGCCTGCTCCAGGTAGAGCGAGCGCGTCGTCGTGTCCAGCGTCGCGAACAGCTGGTTGGCGGCATAGGCGCGCGCCTTGGTCAGCGCGTTGAACAGCGTGCTCTTGCCCGCGTTCGTGTAGCCAACCAGCGAGACCTTGAAGACGCCATTGCGCGCACGCGCTTTGCGCTGCGTGCTGCGCTGGCGCTGCACCTGCTTCAGGCGTTCCTTGGTCTTCTTGATGCGGTCCTCGATCATGCGCCGGTCCAGCTCGATCTGGGCCTCGCCGGGGCCGCCGCGCATGCCGATGCCGCCGCTCTGGCGCTCCAGGTGGCTCCAACGGCGCACAAGGCGCGTGGACAGGTATTGCAGCCGTGCGAGCTCGACCTGCAGCTTGCCCTCGTGGCTTTGCGCGCGGGCGGCAAAGATTTCGAGGATCAGCGCCGTGCGGTCGGCGACGGGCACGCCGAGCACCTTCTCGAGGTTGCGCTGCTGGGCGGGCGAGATGGCCTGGTCGAATAGCACCGTGTGGGCCTGGTGCGCCTGCACGAGCAGCTTGATCTCGTCGGCCTTGCCGGAGCCGACGAACAGCGCCGCGTCGGGCGCCTGGCGGCGGGCGATGACCTTGGCGACAGGGGTGTCGCCGGCGGACTCGGCCAGCAGGGCCAGCTCGTCAAGGCTTTCATCGAAGCCCTGCTTCGCGGACTGCCGACCGAAATCGACACCCACAAGAATGGCGCGCGCTGCCTCAGGGTTTGAGAGTGAATCTGACATGTCCGAGCGGGGCGTCAAAACGGTCCCAATCTAGGCGCAAAGCACAGCCGCAGCAGGTGCTGCGGCGCGCATTTGCAACGACGAGTGGGGGCGTTTTGGCGTCACGAGCGGGCTTGGCAGATTTGCTTTCAAGCCCTCACGGGCGGCGTCGCGGCGTTGTCGAAGGTCGAGGACAAGGGCGGTGGGATCAGGCGTCTGCGGGAGCGTCGCCAGCGTGGAAGTTGACTGCACGGCCCGGCACGACGGTGGAGATCGCGTGCTTGTAGACCATCTGGGTCACGGTGTTGCGCAGCAGCACGACGTATTGGTCAAACGATTCGATGTGGCCTTGCAGCTTGATGCCGTTGACCAGATAGATCGAGACCGGCACATGCTCTTTGCGCAGCAGGTTCAAAAAAGGGTCCTGCAAAAGTTGGCCTTTGTTGCTCATCGGTATGCTCCGAGTTTTCGGGGGGAAGAAGGGGGAATCGGGGAATGCGGGTTGGACCTTAACACAGGGTTTTGCCGCATCCGGCCGTCACCCTAGGTCTTTTCGTCGAAGGGATTCTTCGAAGAACGTAGCTCTATCTTCAGCGGCGTTCCGACCAATTTGTAGTGCGCGCGGATGCGGCCTTCCAGGTAGCGCTTGTAGACCTCGGTCACACCATCCAGTGCGTTGCCGTGGATGACGACGATGGGCGGGTTCTGGCCGCCCTGGTGGGCGTAGCGCATCTTGGGGCGGGACACGCCTGAGCGCTTGGGCTGCTGGTGCTCCACGGCCTCGTGGATGAGGCGGGTCAGCACCGGCGTCGTCATCTTGCGGTAGGCCGAGGCATAGGCGTCGGCCAGCGAGTTCCAGACCGCCGACAAACCCTGGCGCTTCAACGCCGAGATGTTGTGCATGGGCGCGAACTTCAGGAAGGTCAGGCGCTGCTCGATCTGGCGCTGCAAGGTCTCGCGCTGGTAGCTGTCGACGGCGTCCCACTTGTTGAGGGCCAGCACCACCGCGCGGCCGCTGTCGAGGATGTAGCCGGCGATGTGGGCGTCCTGGTCGGTCACGCCCTGCGTGGCGTCCAGCAGCAGCAGCACGACGTGCGCGTCGGCAATGGCTTGCAGCGTCTTGACGACCGAGAACTTCTCGATGGCCTCGAAGACCTTGCCCTTGCGGCGCAGGCCGGCCGTGTCGATGAGCTTGAACTTCTGGCCGTTGCGCTCGAAGTCGACCGAGATCGCGTCGCGCGTGGTGCCCGGCATGTCGAAGGCGACGAGGCGCTCCTCGCCGAGCCAGGTGTTGATCAGCGTGCTCTTGCCGACGTTGGGGCGGCCCGCCACGGCCAGGCGGATGACACCGTCTTCCTGCGGGCCGGCGCCGAACTCCTCGGTCGCATCTTCAAACGGCTCCAGCACCGCATCCAGCAGGCTGCGGATGCCCTGGCCGTGGGCCGACGAAATCGGGTGCGGCTCGCCCATGCCGAGTTCATGGAACTCGTTCATCAGCGGCGACTCGCTCATGCCCTCGGCCTTGTTGACGGCCAGGTGCACGCGCTTGTTGACGCTGCGCAGATAGCGGGCGATGTCGCTGTCATGCGCCGAAAGCCCTAAGCGGATGTCGACGACGAAGATGACAGCGTCGGCCTCGGCGACGGCCTGCTTGGTCTGCTTGGCCATCTCCTTGACGATGCCGGTGCTGCTGTCGGGCTCGAAGCCGCCGGTGTCAATGCAGATGAACTCGCGGTCGCCCATGCGGCCGTCACCGTAGTGGCGGTCGCGTGTCAGGCCGGCGAAGTCGGCCACGATGGCGTCGCGCGACTTCGTCAGGCGGTTGAACAGCGTCGACTTGCCCACATTGGGGCGACCGACGAGGGCGATGACTGGTTTCATTCGGCCTTCACGGCGAACAGGCCGCCGTTCTTGGTCACGACCAGGGCCGTGTCACCCAGCAGGGTGATGGTGGCGATGGGCGAGCCGTCGGTGGCGATGCGCGAGCGGGTCTTGCCGGTGTCGCGGTCCAGCAGGTGGAGCTGGCCTTCGGAGTCGCCCACCAGCACCTGCTTGTTCAGCAGCACGGGCGCGGAGAGCTTGCGCAGCTGGAACTGGTCGGCCGACCAGGCCAGGTCGCCGTTGGCCAGCTTCCAGGCCGACAGGCGGTCCGAGGCGTCAGCGGCGACGACGACCTGGTCGTCCGCGCCGATGCCGTTGGTGCCGCCGACGACGCGGTTCCACAGCGCGCTGCCGCGCTCGGCGTTGACGCAGCCCACCGAGGACTGGAAGGCGCGTGCGCAGATCACTTCGCCCTGGCGCACGGCCGGGCCGACGAGGTCAGCCAGGCGCTCGACCTCGTTGGTGCCGCGCGGCGTGGCCACGCTGGCCTCCCAGCGCAGCTGGCCCTTGAGTGGGTCGACGCCGGCCAGGCGTGCGCCCTGGCCGACGATGAGCGTGTCCTTGTAGGCCAGCAGCACGCCGGCCTTGGCCAGCGTCAGCGGCTCGCCGGGGCGGCGCAGCTCCCAGATCTTGCGGCCGTCGAGGGCGTCGAAGGCCAGCACCTGGCGGTCCAGCGTCAGCGCGAAGACGCGCTCGCCGGCCACCAACGGCGCGGCGATGACGGGCGTGGGCAAGGCCTTCTTCCAGACCACGCGGCCGGCGTCCAGCACGACGAGTTCGTTGTCGCGGTTGACCACCGCCGCAAAGCGGCCGTCGCTACCGACGCCTGCAGCCAGCTTGGCGCCGGCCGTGCCGCGCCACAGCTCGCGGCCGTCGACGGCGGCCAGTGCGCGCACCGTGCCATCGGTGCTGGCGACGACGAAGCTGTCGCCGGGCGTTGCGATGCTGAGCGGGAAGGTGACGTCATCGCCCTTGCTGCTCCACAGCACGCGGCCCGTGGCCGGGCCGGAGAGCGTCTCCAGCACGGCGGGCTTGGTCTTGGCGTCACCGAACCAGTTGTTCCACGTCGACGAGATCGTCGAGCAGGCCGACAGCGAAGCCGCCGCCAGCGAAATCAGCGTGATCTGAACGAGGCGCTTCATTGCGCGGCTCCGGTGGTTTCGACGGCAGTGGGCACGCCCAGCGTGGCCAGCTTGGCCTCGACGATGCGGCGGTAGTCCTGCGTCTTCTCCAGGCCGGCCAGGGCCTTCTGGTACTCGGCCTTGGCAGCATCGCGCTTGTCCTGCAGCAGCAGGGCGTCGCCGCGGCGGTCGGCCACGAGGGCGGCAAATTCAGGGGACTTGATCGCGTCCAGCGTCTTGGTCGCTTCGTCGAACGCCTTGGCGTCGAGCTGCAGGCCGGCCAGGCGCAGGCGGGCGAGGTCGCGGTAGGCGACTTCGGAGCCATGCTCTGCCACCCAAGCAAGGCTTTGCTTGGCCTCGTCGGCCTTGCCCTTGTCGAGCTGCAGCTTGGCGACCTGCAGGCCGGCCTGAGCCGCATAGCCGGTGCTGGCATAGCGCGTCTTCAGGTCGCCAGCGGCTGCGGCGGCCTTGTCGGCGTCCTGGGCCGTGAGGGCGCGGTCGAACTCCTCGTACATCGCTGCGGCCTTGGCGGCCTGCTCGCGCTGGTACCAGTTCCAGCCCTGCCAGGCGGCAAAGGCAGCGAGCGCGGCGGTCAGCACCCAGGTGATGAGATTGCCCCAGCGCTTCCAGAAGGCCTTGAGCTGGTCGAGTTGTTCTTGTTCTTCGAGGTCGAGATGCGATGCCATGAGAGGAATACAGCGTGGTGCGGGCAGGGCCCGGGATTATGCGGTGCGCAACTCGGCCGCCCAGGCGGCCACGTCGGCGAGGGGCCGGGCGACTTGTTCGGCGCCGTCGCGAAGGGGTTTCACGGCCACCTCGCCGCGCGCCAGCTCGTCGCCGCCGAAGACCAGCGCGAAGCGCGCGCCCGAGGCGTCGGCCTTCTTGAACTGCGACTTGAACGAGCCGCCGCCGGCATGCATCTGCACCTTGACGCCGGCCGCGCGCAGCGCCTCCAGCGCGGGCAGGATGCGCGGCAGCTCGGCCGGGTCGGGCACGACGGCGTAGACATCCGGCGCAGGCGCAGGCGACTGCAGGCCCAGCGTCTCGAGCAGCAGCAGCAGGCGCTCCAGGCCCAGGCCGAAGCCGACCGCCGGCGTGGGCTTGCCGCCGAGCTGCTCGACGAGGCCGTCGTAGCGGCCACCGGCGCAGACCGTGCCCTGGGCGCCGAGCTTGTCGGTCACCCATTCGAAGACGGTGAGGTTGTAGTAGTCCAGCCCGCGCACCAGGCGGGGGTTGATGCGGTAGGCCAGGCCAACCGAGGCCAGCAGCGCTTTCACGCCGTTGAAGTGGGCCTGGGATTCGCCGCCGAGGTAGTCCAGCAGCTGCGGCGCGCCCTCGGCCATGGCCTGCATGGCGGGGTTCTTGGTGTCCAGCACGCGCAGCGGGTTGGCGTACATGCGGCGCTTGGCTTCCTCGTCCAGCACGTCCTGGTGCTGCTCGAGATAGGCGATGAGGGCCTCGCGGTGCGCGCGGCGCTCCTCGGGCTGACCCAGGCAGTTGATCTCCAGCGTGACGTCCACGCCCTCCTTCAACCCCAGCTCGCGCCACAGCGTCCGCGCCAGCAGGATGACCTCGGCGTCCACGTCCGGCCCGGCAAAGCCCAGCGCCTCGATACCCATCTGGTGGAACTGGCGGTAGCGGCCCTTCTGCGGCTTCTCGCGGCGGAACATGGGGCCGACGTAGTACAGCCGGCGCGGGCTGTCGCGCAGGTAGCTGTGCTCGATCATGGCGCGCACGACGCCAGCCGTGCCCTCGGGGCGCAGCGCCAGGTGCTCGGC
Source organism: Roseateles sp. P5_E8 (assembly GCF_054177665.1). Taxonomy (NCBI): domain Bacteria; kingdom Pseudomonadati; phylum Pseudomonadota; class Betaproteobacteria; order Burkholderiales; family Sphaerotilaceae; genus Roseateles; species Roseateles sp. P5_E8. The sequence goes on from NZ_JBGCUM010000001.1 coordinate 124,578, forward strand.
CTGGCCGTGCTTGTCGGCGCGGTCCTCGAAGGCGTACATCTCCTTCTCGACGATGTCGGTCACCTCGCCGATGCCGCGCACGAACAGCGCCGTGGGCTCGACGATGGGCACGCGCACGTTGCTGTAGCCGTAGCGCTGCAACACGCTGCGCATCGTGGCTTCAAGCTGCTCCCAGCGCGCCGATTCCGGCGGCAGGATGTCGTTCATGCCCTTCACCGCTTGCAGCGGCGGGACCTTCTTGCTTTCACTCATGCGGTAGCGGTCGCGCCGAAGCGCTTCTCGATGTAGTTCTCGACCAGCGCGTGGAACTCGTTGGCGATGTTGTCGCCACGCAGCGTCAACGCCTTCACGCCGTCGATGAAGACGGGCGCGGCCGGGGCCTCGCCGGTGCCGGGCAGGCTGATGCCGATGTCGGCATGCTTGCTCTCGCCGGGGCCGTTGACGATGCAGCCCATGACGGCCACCTTCATCTCCTCGACGCCCGGGTATTTGTTGCGCCAGACCGGCATCTGCAGGCGCAGGAAGTCGTCGATCTGCTTGGCCAGTTCCTGGAAGGTCGTGCTGGTGGTGCGGCCGCAGCCGGGGCAGGCGGTGACGCTGGGGTTGAAGTGGCGCAGGCCCAGCGCCTGCAGGATCTCCAGCGCGACGACCACTTCCTGCGTGCGCGACTCGCCCGGCTGGGGCGTGAGACTGACGCGGATGGTGTCGCCTATGCCCTCTTGCGCCAGGATGCCCAGCGCGACCGAGGAGGCCACCGTGCCCTTGGTGCCCATGCCGGCCTCGGTCAGACCCAGGTGCAGCGCGTAGTCGCAGCGGCGGGCCAGTTCGCGGTAGACCGAGATCAGGTCCTGCACGCCGCTGACCTTGCAGCTGATGATGATGTTGTCGCGGTTCAGGCCCAGCTCGGCGGCGTAGTCGGCCGAGGTCAGCGCGGACTCGATGAGCGCCTGGTACATGACCGGCTTGGCGTCCCAGGGCTCGGCGCGGCGGGCGTTCTCGTCCATGAACTGCGCAAGCAGCTCCTGGTCCAGGCTGCCCCAGTTGACGCCGATGCGCACGACCTTGTCGTACTTGGCGGCGGCCTCGACCATCATCGCGAACTGGCGGTCCTTCTTGTCGCCCTTGCCGACGTTGCCGGGGTTGATGCGGTACTTGGACAGCGCCTGCGCCATCGCCGGGTACTCGGTCAGCAGACGGTGGCCGTTGTAGTGGAAGTCGCCCACCAGCGGCACGTCGATGCCCATGCGGTCGAGCTGCTCGCGGATGTAGGGAACCTGCTCGGCGGCCTCGGGCGTGTTGACGGTGATGCGCACCATCTCCGAGCCGGCAATCGCCAGCTCCTTGACCTGGATGGCCGTGCCGATGGCATCCACCGTGTCGGTGTTGGTCATGGACTGCACGCGCACCGGCGCGTCGCCGCCGACGGTGACGACACGATTACCCCAGACCACGCGGGCCTGGCGGCTCTTGCGCGGCGCTGGCGCCGCCTCCGGAATGATGTATTCGCTCATCAGTTCAACTCCACTCGAGCGACGTTGTTGCTGGCGCGCGCTTTCAGGTCGTAGGCGCTGCCGCGCCATTCGATCTTCGTGCCATTGACGTTGCCGACGCGCACCTTGTAGGGTGCTGCGCCGCTGAAATCCTGTTGCTCGCCCTGGAGCAGCACACGCGACAACAGCGTCTGGCCCTTGGCGTCGACGACCTCGATCCAGCTGTCGGCGGTGGCCGTCACGCGCAGTGCCGGACCGGCTTGACTGGTTGGGCTGGTCGAGCTGGCCAGAGGCGCCGGCGCGGAGGCGACCACGGCGGGTGCCGAGGCGGCCACAACCGGCGGCGGCATCGACAGCACCGGCTCCGAGGCCGCCACCGGCTCGGGCGCGGGAATGAACTCGACGACGGGCGCACTGGCCGCGCCCGTCACGACACCGGAGGCCGGCAGCGAAGCGGGCGGGAAGGCGGGCGTCGGCTCGCGCTCAGGCAGCCAGCCGGCCGGCACCCAGTAGATGGCCGCAGCGACGATCAGCAGCAGCCCGAAGCCCCAGACGACGGGCCGCTTCAACAGGGACAGCACGCCGCCGTCGATGGGGCCGGCGCCGCGCTCGCGAAATGGCTGGTTCAGCCCCGGGCGCACGTCGAAACCCAGCTCGCTGGTGCGCGGCAGCAGGGCTAGCACAGGCGCCGCGTCCACCTTGAGCACGCGGCACACGGCCGTGGCCAGCGCACGCGCAAAGGTCGCGTCGGGCAGTTCGGTGAAGCGGTCGCCCTCCAGCGCCTCCAGCTTGGCCTGAGGCACCTTGAGCATGACGGCCAGGGCCGCGATGTGCAGGCCGCGCTGCTGGCGGGCGGCCCTGAGCCAGGCGCCGGCGGTGGTCGGCTCTTGGGCTCGTCCCTCGGAAATGGGTTCCATCGTCTTGTTCTTCTTAGTCTTCGTAACGGCCGGCGTCCAGCGCCTGCGTCTCGGGGGCCTGCGGGAACCTGCGGCGCAGCATCTGAGCCAAGTCGTCAACGACGTTGGTATGGCTCAGCTTGCGCTCGATACGCAGTTGCAGCCACAGGCTCTGCGCATTGAGCTGCTCGGGCTGGTCGTTGACGCGCTTCACATAGAAGCGCGCCCGCTCCAGCTCACGGTTGCGGAACAGCACCTCGGACAGATTGACGGCAATGACCGGGCTGCTCGGGTCCAGCTCGAAGGCGCGCGACAGCGTCTTTTCGGCCACCAGCAGGCGGCCGGCACGGGCCTCGCAGACGCCCTTGGCCAGCAGCGTGCGGGCCGGCGCGCGGTAGGTGGACTGGGCCAGTGCCTGGTCGAACAGCGAGTCGGCCGTGGGCCAGCGCTGTTGCTGGCACATGAACCAGCCGTAGTTGTGCAGGGTGTCGGGGTCGTTGGGGTAGACGGTCAGCGCGCGGCGAAAGGTTTCCTCGGCCAGCGGGAAATCGCCCATGGAGGCGTAGATGAGGCCACGCAGGTTGACGGCCTCGCGCATGTCGGGCTTGGCCTGCAGCGCCAGCTTGAGCTCGTCCAACGCCGTGTTGAACTGCCCGCGCGAGAAATAGCCCTGGGCCAGCTCCAGGCGAATGCCTGCTCGACGGTCGGCGTCGGTCTGGTCCGAATCGGTCTTGATCTCGCGCTCGGCGGTAGGGGCGGTGCCGGTGGTCGCACAGGCGGCGAGCAGGGTGGCGGTCAGGACGGTCAGCAGTCGCTTCATCAAATCCTCTGGGTTGGACACCGATCGTGTCACGGCGCGGATTTGGCCACCGTCACAGGCGCCCTGACCATGCGGATATGCGCGCGGGTGCGGTCCTGCACCTCGCCCGCCAACTGGCCGCAGGCCGCGTCGATGTCGTCGCCGCGCGTCTTGCGCACCGTCGTCACGATACCGGCCTGGATCAGCACCTCGGCAAAGGCTTTCACGCGCGCATCCGTGCTGCGCGTGAGACCCGAGGCCGGGAAGGGGTTGAACGGGATCAGGTTGATCTTGCAGTTGACCTTGTGCTTCACCAGCTTGACCAGCTCGCGGGCCTGTTCGGGCGAATCGTTCACCTCCTGCAACATGCAGTACTCGAAGGTGATGAAGTCGCGCGGCGCCTTGTCCAGGTAGCGGTTGCAGGCGTCCAGCAGCTCGGCGATGGGGTACTTCTTGTTCAGCGGCACGAGTTGGTCGCGCAGCGGGTCGGTCGGCGCATGCAGGCTGACGGCCATGGCCACGGGGCAGTCCTCGCGCAGCCGGTCGATCATGGGCACGACGCCGGAGGTCGACACCGTGACGCGACGGCGGCTCATGCCGTAGCCGTGGTCGTCCAGCATGGTCTTGAGCGACGGCACGAGCTGGTCGTAGTTCTGCAGCGGCTCGCCCATGCCCATCATGACGACGTTGGAGATCACCCGTTCGTCGGTGTTCAGGCGCTTGCGCAGGTTGTGCTCGGCGAACCAGAGCTGGGCCGTGATCTCGGCCGTCGTCAGGTTGCGGCTGAAGCCCTGGTGCCCGGTCGAGCAGAAGCGGCAGCCCACGGCGCAACCGGCCTGGCTGGAGATGCACAACGTGCCGCGATCGTCTTCAGGGATGAACACGGCTTCAACCGCATCGCCATTGCCGACATCGAACAGCCACTTGATCGTGCCGTCCGTCGAGACATGCTCGGAGATGACCGGCAAGGCGCTGATGTGGGCGCGCCCCTTGAGCTTGTCGCGCAGAGACTTGGCGAGGTCGGACATCTGCTCGAAGTCCGACGCGCCTTTCTGGTGGACCCAGCGGAACAGCTGGGTCGCACGGAACTTCTTTTCGCCCAGTTGCTCGCAGTAGGCGGCCAGCCCTTGCAGATCGAATCCGAGCAGGTTGACCGCATCCATTGCGAGCTCCCGGGCCGGGGTCACCGACCCCGTTGGGGGTTTACTTGGCAGCGTAGACGTTCATGCCCGGGAAGAAGAACGCCACTTCGACGGCGGCCGTTTCGGCAGCGTCGGAGCCGTGCACGGCATTGGCGTCGATGCTGTCGGCGAAATCGGCACGGATGGTGCCCTTCTCGGCCTTCTTGGGATCGGTCGCGCCCATCAAGTCACGGTTCTTCAGGATGGCGCCTTCGCCTTGCAGCGCCTGGATCATCACCGGGCCGGAGATCATGAAGCTGACCAGGTCGTTGAAGAACGGGCGGGCCTTGTGCACGGCGTAGAAAGCCTCGGCATCGGCACGCGACAGCTGGACCAGCTTGGCCGCGACGACCTTCAGGCCGGCGCCTTCGAAACGGGCATAGATCTGGCCGATGACGTTCTTCGCCACGGCATCGGGCTTGATGATGGACAGGGTGGTTTCGATCGCCATGGAGTTCTCCTGAAGGGCTGTATTGGACAAAGCCTGCGATTGTAGCGGGCAGGGATGACCCTAGTAAGGGTCACCCGCGCCAGCCATCAGCGGCGCCCGCCGTAGCCGCCGCCGGAGCGGCCACCGCCGCCCCCACCGCCACCGCCCTTGCCACCACGGCCGCCGCCACCGCCGCCGCCACGGCGCAGGAAGGCGTCGCCGCCGATGTAGCCCACCGCCGTCTGCAGGGGATCGGGTTCACGCGGGCCGTTGGCTTTGTTGCCACCACCCTTGCCGCCCCGGTCGGTCTGCTGGCTGCCGCCAGCGCCAAAGCCCTGGGGAATGCCGCGCTTGCCGCTCGTCGCGTGACGGCGGTCAAAGGTCTGCTCCAACGGGTTGATGTGATGCGGAATGAAGCCGTCATCCTCGTCGTCATCCCGGCGCGGGGCGCGCTCCTCGCGCGGCGGGCGCACCTGCTGCGGCTGGGGCGCCTCGGGCGGGCGGCTCGGGCGCGGGCCGCCGCTGCCACTGTGCCGCTCGTCGTTGCGGCGCTTGTTGCGGTCGTTCTTGTTGCCCTGCTGCTGCGGCTGCGGCTGCTGGGGCCTCCCTTGCTGGCCACCTTGGCCGGGGTTGAATCCCTGCCCCTGCTGGCCCTGACCTTGGCCAGCGTTGGACGTGTGACCCGCCAGGCGGCGGATGACGCGCACGTCGTCGTCGCCCAGTTCGACCCAGACGCCACGCTTCAGGCCGCGCGGCAGCACGACGGTGCCGTAGCGGATGCGGATCAGGCGGCTGACGACCATGCCGACGGCCTCGAAGAGCTTGCGCACCTCGCGGTTGCGGCCTTCGGTGATGACGACGCGGTACCAGCGGTTGGCGCCTTCGCCGCCGCCGTCCTCGATGCTCTTGAAAGCAGCCGTCTGGCCTTCGACGTTGACGCCCTCCAGCAGTTTGGCGCGTTGCTCGTCGCTCAGCGCACCCAGCACGCGGGCCGCGTACTCACGCTCGACGCCGAAGCGCGGGTGCATCAACTGGTTGGCCAGCTCACCCGAGTTGGTGAACAGGAGCAGGCCTTCGGTGTTGATGTCCAGGCGGCCGACGGACTGCCACTTCTGGCCCTGCACGCGCGGCAGCGAGCGGAACACGGTCGGGCGGCCTTCGGGGTCGTTGAAGGTCGAGACCTCGCCGGTGGGCTTGTGATAGGCCAGGATGCGCGGGTTGGGCGGCGAGATGCGCACACGCACATCCTTGCCGTTGACGCGCACGCGGTCGCCGAAGGAGATGCGCTGGCCGACATGGGCGACCTGGCCATTCACGTCGATCTTGCCCTCGGCGATCCACTCCTCGATGTCGCGGCGCGAGCCGATGCCGGACTGGGCCAGCACCTTCTGCAGCTTGGGCGCGTCGGCATCGGGCGCCAGCACGCGCTTGGCCTCACCCTCGACGGCACCTTCCACCTCGTCACCCGACGACTCGGGCCGCAGCTGAGGCGGCTCCCCGACCGGACCTTCGGATTCGACGTCCAGATTGCCCGACAGCACATCGGCAAAGCGCGCCCCCGCGGCCTCGACGAGTTCCTGCGACAGAGCCGGCCCCGGCAAATCACCGGTGCTGCCGCTGCCCGCGCTACCCGCAGTACCGGCCACCTCGGTATCTGCCGGCCGTTCGGCGCGCTCCTTGCGGTTGCGGCGGCGGTTGCGGCCACGGCCACCACGCTCACCGTCTTCACCGTCGGTGTCGTCCTCCGAACCCTCTTCGTCCGCATCGCCACCCACTGGCGCCGCCACGGCCGGCGCCTCGTCGGCCAGCGTGAAGATCGGCACCTGCACAGGTACCGGCGCTGCGACGACAGCGGCAGGCGCCGCCTCATCCACCGTGGCGACCGCCGTCTTGCGGGGCGCGCGCTTGCGTGCTGGCGCCGGCGCGTCCTCTGCGGGCGCGGCCTCAGGCACCGGCGCCGCTTCTTCCGCGACCGCTTCGGCCTTGCGGCGCGTGCGCTTCACGGGCACGGGGGCCTCGGCTTCGACGACCTCGGCAACCACAGGCGCAGCGTCGGCCGCAGCCTTGGCCGTCGTGCGGCGGCGCTTGGGCGTGGCGGGCGCTTCGGCGTCAGCGGCGGGAGGCAGGGACTTGTCTTGATCGGCAGCGTCGTTCATGCGGGTCAGTGCTGGGGTTGCGGGGGCGTGGGGGTGGGGTCGGAGGGGTCGGAGGGATCGGGATCAGGCAATGCGGGCGTGCCGTCGTCGCCAAAGAGGCTGCGCGACAACGCGGGCGCCTCTGGCGTTTCAACAGGCGCTGCTTCAAGCGCTTCAGGCACTTCAGGCACTTCAGGCACTTCAGGCGCTTCTTCAGGCATCACTGCCGGCGCGTCATCGGCATCGCTCAGCAACTGGCCTTGCAGCGCCTCGAAGGCCGGCGGCTCGCCACCGGCTTCCAGGGTCGGCAGTTGCTCCAGGCTGGCCAGGCCCAGGTCGTCGAGAAAGGACTTGGTCGTTGCGTACAGCGCCGGGCGACCGGGCGTTTCGCGGTGACCGATGGCCTCGATCCAGCCGCGGTCTTCGAGCTGCTTGACGATCTGGGTCGCGACGACGACACCGCGGATGTCCTCGATGTCGCCGCGCGTGACCGGCTGGCGGTAGGCAATGATGGCCAGCGTCTCCAGCACGGCACGCGAGTAGCGCGGCGGCTTCTCAGGGTGCAGCCGGTCCAGGTATTCGCGCAGCTCGGGGCGGCTCTGGAAGCGCCAGCCCGAGGCCAGCGCCACCAGTTCGACGCCCTTGCCTTCCCAGTCACGGGAAAGATCGTCGAGCAAGCTGCGCACGCTGTCGGCACCCAGCTCGTCGGCGAACAGACTGCGCATCTCGCGCACCGTCAGCGGTTGCGAGGCGCAGATCAGCGCGGTTTCGAGGACGCGCTTGGCATCCTGTGTATTCATGAACTCAACTTCGCACCCTCAATGGGTAGAGCTCTGTCGGTGGGCCCCGGGGTCTGGACGCTTTAAATCAAGCGTTCGTCAGGCGGCTGGGGCGGTCTTGCTTGCATCGGGCGCTGCCCTGGCCTTCAAGGGCCGGGAGCGCCAGCGAGGTGGTTGGCGGCTTCGGGTGGACTGCGATCCCGCTACGGGCTGCATCCAAATCGGGCAGCGCTCAGGCACGACAACCGGAGTGCATTGTAGCCACGTCATGGCGCCCGGCCGCCCGAAGCCGATGACGCCCCCCTCGGGGGGGGCAGCGAGCAGCGCGAGCGTGGGGGCACTTCACTCGTCGGGCAGGCCGGCGGCGCCGATTTCGGCCCACGCGGCGGCCAGGTCGGCAGGGGGCAGCGCGCTCAGCACCAGCGTCTCGCCGGTGGCCGGATGCGTGAACGACAGCCGCGCCGCATGCAGGGCCTGGCGCGCGAGGCCCAGCGCCGCCAAGCCGCCGTACAGCGTGTCCGCCACCAACGGGTGGCCACTGTGCATGAGATGGACGCGGATCTGGTGCGTGCGCCCCGAGTGCAGCACGCAGTGCACGGCGCTGACCGGCCGGCTCTGCACGCCGACCTCGACCTCACCCACGCCCAGCGGGTAGACGTCGGTGCGCGCCGGCTTGCCCATGTTCGGCGGCGCCACGGCCATCTTCACGCGCGAAATCGGGTCGCGGCGCAGCGGCTTGTCGACGACGAAGGCCTCATCGGCACGGCCCCAGGCCAGGGCCAGGTACTCGCGGTGCACCTCGCGGGCGGCGATCTGCCGGCTCAGTGCCGTGACGGCCTCCAGCGTCTTGCCGACGATCATCAGGCCACTGGTGTCCTTGTCCAGCCGGTGCACGATGCCGGCGCGCGGCAGCGTGGCAGCGGCCGGGTGGTGGGCCAGCAGGCCGTTCATCAGCGTGCCCGACCAGTTGCCCGCCGCCGGGTGCACGACCAGGCCCGCGGGCTTGTTGACGACCAGCAGGTGCTCGTCCTCGAAGACGAAGTCCAGCGCCATCGCCTCGGCGCGGAAGGCGCGGCTCTCGTCGGTGGGCTGCAGCTCGATCTCGACGCGCTGACCGGCGCGCAGCTTGTGGGCCGGCTTAGTGATCGGCTTGCCGTCCGCCGTGACGCAGCCGCGCTCGATGAGGACCTGCAGGTGGTTGCGCGAGAACTCCGGCGCCTGTGTCGTCAGCCAGCGGTCCAGGCGCTCGCCATGGCCGGCGGCGTCAACGTCGGCCACGCGCCTTTCCGCGTCGCCGACTTCCTCTGCGTCCTGCTCGAAATCGTCTTGACCCCCCACCCTATACTCCGCGTCCATTGTTCAGTGTGACCGGCCGGCAGCTAAGCCCCGACTTCAGACATGTTTGTTGAGAAATTCAAGGCCGGCCGCATCGTCGCCGGCGCCGTCCTGATGGCGCTCGCGCTCGGCATGAGCGGCTGCGGCTCCATGGGCAAGGACGACCCGAACTCCCAGGCCGCCCTCGACAAATTGTATTCAGACGCGAAAGACGATCTGAATGCCGGCAGTTACGACCGGGCGATCAAGACGCTGGAGAAGATCGAAGGCCGCGCCGCGGGCACGCCCATGGGCCAGCAGGCCACGCTCGATCTGGCCTGGGCATACTACAAGACCGCCGAGCGCGCCCAGGCCGTGACGACGCTGGACCGCTTCATCAAGCTCAACCCGTCCAGCCCGGCGATGGACTACGCCCTCTACATGAAGGGCCTGGTCAACTTCAACGAAGACCTGGGCCTGTTTGGCCGCCTGGCCGGCCAGGACGTCTCCGAGCGCGACCAGCAGGCCTCGCGCGAGGCGCTGCTGGCCTTCCGCCAGCTTGCCGAGCAATACCCCGAGTCGCGCTACACACCCGACGCGACGGCGCGCGCCAATTTCATCTCCAACACGCTGGCGGCCTACGAAGTGCACGTCGCCCGCTACTACTTCAACCGCAAGGCCTATGTCGCTGCGGCCAACCGCGCCCAGACGGCCGTGGCCGAGTTCCAGTACGCGCCCGGCATCGAGGAAGCCCTGTTCATCATGGGCGAGAGCTACGACAAGCTCGGCCTGACCCAGCTGCGCGACGACGCCCGCCGCGTGCTGGACAAGAACTTCCCCGACAGCGCCTACGCCACTGGCGGCGCCAAGAACAAGAAGCCCTGGTGGAAGATCTGGTGAGCAGCGCGAAGCGCCGCTGAACTGAATTGAACGGGCCGTCAGGCCCGTTCTGCATTGAGGAGCTGCAACCAGGCCAGCGCCTCGGCCTCATTGGCCACTGCGGTCATCGGCGGCAGCGCAGCGCGCAGGCGACGGCCGTAGTTCATGCCCGCCATGCGCGGGTCGCACACCACCAGCAGGCCGCGGTCGGTCTCGGTACGGATCAGGCGCCCGGCGCCCTGCTTCAATGCAATCGCTGCCTCGGCGACGAAATACTCCGAGAAGGCATTGCGCCCCTGCGCCTCCAGGCGCTGCACGCGCGCTTCCACGAGCGGGTCGTTGGGTGGCGGGAAGGGTAGCTTGTCGATGACGACGCATTGCAGCGCGTCGCCCGGCACGTCGATGCCTTCCCAGAAGCTGGCCGAGCCCACCAGCACGGACGCCGGGTTGTCGATGAAGCGCTGCAGCAGCACGCGCTTCGGGAGGGCGCCCTGCTGCAGCACGGCGATGGCGGCACCCGCCTCTTCGAAGCGCTCGCGCAACGCATCGGCCACGGTTTGCAGGTTGCGCAGCGTCGTCGTCAGCACGAAGGTGCGCCCACCCAGGGCCTGGGCCAGGCGCGAGGCCAGCAGCGCGACGCTGGCGGGGTGCGTGGGTTCGCTGGGTTTCGGGAAGCCACGCGGCACGTAGAGGCGCGCGTTGGCCGGGTAGTCGAAGGGACTACCCACACGCAGCACCTCCGCGCCCGTCAGGCCGGCAGGCTCGGTGAACCAGGTCAGGCCGTCGTCATCGCCCAGCGTGGCCGACGTGAACACCCACGCCTTGGGCTGGCCTTCCAGCTGCGCCTGCATCGCCTCGCGGATGTCCAGCGGCGACTCGACGAGCCGGGCCGCATGCGGGCTGACGTCGATCCAGCGCACATCGCCGGGATCGGGGTCGGCGGCGAAGCGCTTGGCGAGGTCGCGCAACTCCTGGGCGCGCTCGCACAGGCGGGCGAAATCGGGGGCGGCTTCGCGCACGGCCGTCAGCGCTTCCAGCACCTGGGCGCAGGCCGTCTCGACGCCAACCAGGGCCGCGCCGAAGGCCGGCTGGCTGGCGCGCTCCTTCCAGCCCAGCTTGAGCGTGCCACGCAGCTCGCGGCCGGCCGTGGCCAGCGGCCCGGCGGCGGCCAGGCGCAGCTCGCGCGCCGCCTTCTCGACGGCGGCATGCAAGGCCTGCCAGTCGTGCACGCCGCGCGCATGGGCCAGGCCCTGGGCCAGCGTGTCGCGAGCAAAGTCGATCAGCGCGGCCGTGCCCAGCAGCGTGCCGAGGAACTGCACGCCGGCCTCGGCGAGCTGATGGGCCTCGTCGAAGACGGCGATCTCGACGCTGGGCAGCAGCTCGGCCACGCCGGTGTCGCGCAGCGTCATGTCGGCAAAGAACAGGTGGTGATTGACGACGACGACGTCCGCGTCCATCGCTTCGCGCCGCGCCTTGACGACATAGCAGGCCTTCCAGTCGGGGCATTCCTGGCCCAGGCAGTTCTCGCGGCTGCTGCTGACGATGGGGATGATGGGCGAGCGTTCGTCCAGGCCGTCGATCTCGGCGAAGTCGCCGCTCGTCGTGCCCAGCGCCCAGCGTTCGATGCGAGCCAGCGACAGCGCCGTGCGGCGGTCCGGGAACTCGCCGGACACGCGCGCCTCCTTCATGCGGTGCAGGCACAGGTAACTGCTGCGCCCTTTCAGCAGGGCCAGGCGCACGGGCATATTCAGCGCCTTGGTCAGCCGTGGCAGGTCACGCAGGAAGAGCTGGTCCTGCAGACTCTTGGTGGCGGTGCTGATGAGGGCGCGGCTGCCGGCCAGCAGCGTGGGCACGAGGTAGGCAAAGGTCTTGCCGACGCCGGTGCCGGCCTCGACGACCAGCGCATGGCGGCGCGCCAGCGCGCGGGCGACGGCCCGGCTCATCTGCAGCTGCTGTTCGCGCGGCTTGTAGCCTTTGTCCAGCCGCGCCAGCGGGCCGTCCATGTCGAAGGCGGCCAGCACGGCCTGTTCGAGTTCGTCGGCGGCGGGTGGGGCGGCAGGGGTGGCCTGATCGAGGGCGTCGAGCCAGTCGTCGAGGTCAGGCGAGGTCATCAGGCTCCGTTGCGGCCTCCAGCCGGGCAATCATGTCGCGCAGCGCCAGGCGGCGCTTCTTCAGCCGCTGCAGGGCCAATTCATCCAGCGGCGGCTGTTCGACCAGTCGGTCGATCATCGCGTTGAGGTCGGCATGCTCCATACGCAATTCGATCAACCGCCGCGTCAACGAGTGAAGTTGTTCATCCATTCCGGGGGTATGCAAGGGAAGGTCGCGACGGGCCAAAGCGAACGGGCCAGTATAGTTTTCGGCATGGCCTCCTCCTCCGCCGTCGGATTCCGACTCAACGCCGCCACCGGCACCCATCGCGGGGATCGCGCCTATCAGCAGGACCAGGTAGCCGTCGTTGCCCACCCTCGCATCGAGGGCTGCGTGATGGGCATCGTGGCTGACGGCATGGGTGGCAAGAGCGGCGGCCGCAAGGCGGCCGACCAGGTCATCCTGACCGCGCGCCAGCTGTTCGAGCGCTACTCGCCCGACGACGAATCGCCTGCCGAGTTGCTGGGCCAGATCACGTCCGAGGCGCATCTGATGATCAAGCTGACGGCCATCTCCGCCGAGGAGGAGCCGCACAGCACCATCGCCGGTTTCGTCGTCAGCAGCGACCGCTGCGTGCACTGGATCCACTCCGGCGACTCGCGCATCTACTGGTTCCGCGGCGCCCGCCTGGTGAAGCGCTCCATGGACCATTCCTACGTGCAGCGCCTCGTGGACGAAGGCCAGCTGACGGAGGCCGAGGCCAGCTCGCATCCGCAGAGCAATCTGCTGACGGCCTGTCTGGGCACGGTGCAGGACCCGACCTCGACGTCGGAGCGCTTCGAAGGCCTGGAAGTGGGCGACACGCTGATGTGCTGCAGCGACGGCCTGTGGCACTACTTCACCGCCCAGGAGCTGGGCAGCGTGCTTTACAGCCTGCCGCCGCGCGAGGCGGCGGAGTTGCTGGTCAGCAAGGCGCGCCAACGCGCCCGGGGCGGCGGCGACAACCTGTCGGTCGCCATCGTCAAGCTCGAGAACCTCGACTGATCACTTGGGCGCGGACGCGCCCGATGCAGGCAGGGGCAGAGGCGCGGCCGGCTTCCCACGCGACTTCTGCTTCGCCTCGTTGTCGGCGATGCGTTGCTGCATGCGAAGCTCCCGTTGCTGCGCCCGTTCACGGCGTTGGGCCGCCTCGGCTTCGGCCTTGCTGACGGCCTGGCGTTGCTCGCGTTCGGCCACCTCGGGACTGCGGCCCCTGGCCGGGTGGGAGGCGCGCATTGCCGGCGGCGATGGCGGTGGTGCAGCCACCAGCCGCTCGCGGCGCTGACCCTCGTCCTGTGCAGCCGCCAGCTCGCGCTCCTTCACGCGCTGCGTCTGGGCGGCGGCGCGGGCGCGGCGCTCTTCGGCAGCGAGCTGCTGCTCATGGCGGACCAGCGGCGCCAACGCGTCCTGGCGGCGCTTGCGCAGGTCCTCCAGGCAGGGGCTGACGGCAAAGCGCTGCTCGCACTCGAGCTTCTCGCGCGCAAAGCGCTGCTCGACGGCCACGCGCTGGGCAGCGACCTCGGCACGCGTGGCTGGCTGGGGGGCCGAGGCGGCAGCGGCGGCGGCAGCAGCGGCAATAACGATCAGCAGGGGGCTCATCAGGTCAGGGAGGTGTCGACTTCGCGGCGGGCCAGCGCAAGGTACTCCGCCGAGCGCATTTCCTGCAAGCGCGACACGGTGCGCGGGAACTCGTGGGCCAGCGGCCCTTCGGTGTAGAGCTGGTCGGCCGGCACCGCCGCCGAGATGATGAGCTTGACGCGGCGGTCGTAGAGCACGTCGACCAGCCAGGTGAAGCGGCGCGCCTCGCTGGCCAGGCGCACCGGCATCTCGGGCACGTCGGACAGGATGACGGTGTGGAACTGGCTGGCCAGCTCCAGGTAGTCGTTTTGCGAGCGCGGGCCGCCGCACAGGGTCTGGAAGTCGAACCACACCACGCCGCCGGCTCGCCGCCGTGCGTAGAGGGCGCGGTGCTCGATCATCAGCTTGTTGTCTTCGTCCTGCGCCTCAGCGAGGGACTCGAAGGCCTGGGTCAGCGCCGCCTCGTTCACGTCGTTGATCGGCGTCAGGTAGAGGTTCATGTCCTCCAGCGTGCGGCGGCGGTAGTCGGTGCCGGCGTCGACGTTGATGACCTCGAGGTTGGCCTTCAGCAGCGCGATGGCCGGCAGGATGCGGTCGCGGTGCAGGCCGTTGGGATAGAGCTCGTCCGGGTGGAAATTGGACGTCGTGATGATGGACACGCGGTTGCGGAACAGCGCGTCCAGCAGCCGGTGCAGGATCATCGCGTCGGTCACGTCGGAGACGTGGAACTCGTCGAAGCAGATCAGGCGAAAGCGCCGCGCGATGCGCTTGCCCAGCTCGTCCAGCGGGTCGGCGATGCCCTTGAGCTCCTGCAGCTCGCGGTGCACCTCGCGCATGAACTCGTGGAAGTGCAGGCGCGTCTTGCGCTGCAGCGGCACGGCCTGGAAGAAGCAGTCCATCAGGAAGCTCTTGCCCCGCCCCACGCCACCGTACATGTAGACGCCCCGCGGGATGGGCGGGCGCACCAGCAGCTTGGTTACCGCGTTGGCGCGGCGGGCCTTGTAGCTGGCCCATTCGTCCTGGCAGCGCTGCAGGGCTTCGACGGCGCGCAGCTGCGCCGCGTCGGCGCTGTAGCCACGCTCGGCGAGGGTCTGCTGGTAGAGATCAGTGACTGAGGTCATCGCAAAAAAAAGGGGCGACTGTCTGGCCGCCCCTTTCGATTCGCTGCTTGCGATCAGAAGTTCAGCGTGCGCTTGTCGATGGCCAGCGCCGCTTCCTTGGTCGCCTCGCTCAGCGACGGATGCGCGTGGCAGATGCGCGCGATGTCTTCGGCCGAGGCCTTGAACTCCATCGCGACCACCGCCTCGGAGATCAGCTCCGACGCGAACGGGCCAATGATGTGCACGCCCAGGATCTCGTCGGTCTTGGCATCGGCCAGGAACTTGACGAAGCCGGTCGTGTCGCCCAGCGCGCGGGCGCGGCCGTTGGCCAGGAAGGGGAACTGGCCGGCCTTGTAGGCCACGCCGTCTGCCTTCAGCTGCTGCTCGGTCTTGCCGACCCAGGCGATCTCGGGGCTGGTGTAGATGACCCAGGGCACGGTGTTGAAGTTGACGTGCCCATGCTGGCCGGCGATGCGCTCGGCCACGGCCACGCCCTCTTCCTCGGCCTTGTGCGCCAGCATGGGGCCGCGCACGACGTCGCCGATGGCCCAGACGCCGGCCAAGTTGGTCTTGCAGTCGTCGTCGACGACGATGGCACCACGCTCGTCGAGCTTCAGGCCGACGGCGTCGGCGCCCAGGCCGACGGTGTTGGGCACACGGCCGATGGAGACGATGAGCTTGTCGACCTCAAGCGTCTTGGCTTCGCCCTTGGCGTCGGTGTAGGCCACGCTGACACCCTTCTTGCCCGTCTTGACCTCGCCGACCTTCACGCCGAGCTGGATGTCCAGGCCCTGCTTCTTGAAGACCTTGGCGGCCTCCTTGGCGACGCTCTCGTCTACCGCGCCGAGGAAAGCCGGCAGGCCTTCCAGCACGGTCACTTCGGCGCCCAGGCGGCGCCAGACCGAGCCCATCTCCAGGCCGATGACGCCGGCGCCGATCAGGCCCAGCTTCTTGGGCGTGGCGCCGACGCGCAGTGCGCCGTCGTTGGACAGGATGTTCTCTTCGTCGAACGGCACGCCGGGCAGCGCGCGGGCGTTGGAGCCGGTGGCGATGATGACCTGCTTGGCGGCGATGGTTTCCTCGCCGGCCTTGAGTTCATAACCGCCATCCTTGGCGGCCACGAAGGAGCCACGGCCGTGGAAGAACGTGACCTTGTTCTTCTTGAACAAATAGACGATGCCGTCGTTGTTCTGCTTCACGACCTGGTCCTTGCGGGCCAGCATCTTGGCGACATCCATCTTGACGTTGTCGGCCGTGATGCCGTGGTCGGCGAAGTGGTGGTTCAGCTGCTCGTAGTGCTCGCTGGACTGCAGCAGCGCCTTGGACGGAATGCAGCCGACATTGGTGCAGGTGCCGCCAAGAGCGGGGCCGCCCTTGTCGTTCTTCCACTCGTCGATGCAGGCCACGTTCATGCCCAGCTGGG
Source organism: Roseateles sp. P5_E8 (assembly GCF_054177665.1). NCBI lineage: Bacteria > Pseudomonadati > Pseudomonadota > Betaproteobacteria > Burkholderiales > Sphaerotilaceae > Roseateles > Roseateles sp. P5_E8. Next base: position 140,712 of record NZ_JBGCUM010000001.1, read on the forward strand.
CCGCGCGGATGGCGGCGATGTAGCCGCCGGGGCCGCCGCCGATGACGACGACGTCGAATTGCTTGGTGCTCATGAGGATCGTTCCTTGTTCTTCTTAGATGTCGAACAGGAGTCGTGCCGGGTCTTCCAGCGCTTCCTTCATCGTCACCAGGCCCAGCACTGCTTCGCGGCCGTCGATGATGCGGTGGTCATACGACATGGCGAGGTAGTTGATCGGCCGCACGACGACCTGGCCGTTCTCCACCACCGCGCGGTCCTTGGTGGCATGCACGCCCAGGATGGCTGACTGCGGCGGGTTGATGATGGGCGTGGACAGCATGGAGCCGAAGGTGCCGCCGTTCGAGATGGAGAAGGTGCCGCCGGTCAGGTCGTCGATGGACAGCTTGCCGTCCTTGGCCTTCTGGCCGAACTCGGCGATCTTCTTCTCGATGTCGGCAAAGCTCATCTGGTCGTCGTTGCGGAGCACCGGCACGACGAGGCCGCGCGGCGAGCCCACCGCAATGCCGATGTCGAAGTAGCCGTGGTAGACGATGTCGTTGCCATCGACCGACGCGTTGATGATGGGGTACTTCTTCAGCGCCGCGACGGCCGCCTTGACGAAGAAGCTCATGAAGCCGAGCTTGACGCCATGTTCCTTCTCGAACTTCTCCTGGAACTTCTTGCGCATCTCCATGACCGGGGCCATGTTGACTTCGTTGAAGGTGGTCAGGATGGCGTTGGTGGACTGCGACTGCACCAGGCGCTCGGCGATGCGGGCGCGCAGGCGGGTCATGGGCACGCGCTGCTCGGGGCGGTCGCCGAGGTTCTGCTGAGCGGGCGCGGCCACGGCCGGCAGCGGCTTGGCCACGGCGGGCGAGGCGGGCACGACCAGCGGCGCAGCCACGGCGGCGGGCTTGGCGGAGGCGCCGAGGGCGTCGCCCTTGGTCACTCGGCCGTCCTTGCCGGAGCCAGGCACGTCGGTAGCGGCCAGGCCCTTCTCGGCCAGGATCTTGGCAGCGGCGGGCATGGCCACGTCGCCCTTGTTGGCAGCGGCCGGTGCAGCGGCAGGCGCAGCAGCAGCCGGAGCGGCGGCGGCAGGTGCGGGTGCAGCGGCGCCAGACTTGCCTTCGGTGTCGATCTTGGCGAGCAGTTGCTGGCTGACGACGGTGCTGCCGTCAGCCACCAGAACTTCGCCCAGCACGCCCGAGGCGGGTGCAGGCACTTCGAGCACGACCTTGTCGGTCTCGATCTCGACGAGGGTTTCGTCGATGGTGACGGCTTCGCCGGGCTTCTTCTTCCAGGTCAGCAGCGTGCCCTCCGAAACGGATTCGGAAAACTGGGGGACTTGGACGTCAACGATGGCCATGATGGGAGGCTCCGTGTCTTCTATTGGGTGTGATGCGCGCAGGCGCGAACGAGCGCAGCGCCAGGAAACCTGCGCCGCGCTGAACAGTCTTATTTGGTGAGGATGAAGCCCTTGAGCTTGGCGAAGGCCTGATCGAGCAGCGCCTTCTGCTGCTCCTGGTGCAGGTGGGCGTAGCCGCAGGCGGGGCTGGCGCTGGCCGGGCGGCCGGCGTAGCCCAGCCTCTGGCCTTCGCTCATGTTCTCGTGCACATAGTGCTGCACGAAGAACCAGGCGCCCTGGTTCTGCGGTTCGTCCTGGCACCAGACCATGTCGGTCGCGTTCGGGTACTTCTTGAGCTCGGCGGCGAAGGCCTTGTGCGGGAAGGGGTAGAGCTGCTCGACGCGCACGATGGCCACGTCGGCAGACTTCTTCTCGGCACGCGCACGCACCAGGTCGTAATAGACCTTGCCCGAGCAGACGATGACGCGCTTGACCTTCTCGGCGTTCACGGTCGCGTCCTGCTCGCCAATGATGGTCTTGAACTCGCCCTTGGTGAATTCGACCAGCGGCGAGGTTGCGTCCTTGGCACGCAGCAGGCTCTTGGGCGTCATGATGACCAGCGGCTTGCGGAACATGCGCAGCATCTGGCGGCGCAGCACATGGAAGATCTGCGCGGCATTGGTGGGCTGCACGATCTGCATGTTGTTGTCGGCGGCCAGTTGCATGAAGCGCTCCAGGCGTGCCGAGCTGTGCTCGGGGCCCTGGCCTTCGTAACCGTGCGGCAGCAGCATGGTCAGGCCGTTGGAGCGGCCCCACTTCACTTCGCCGGAGGCGATGAACTGGTCGATGACGACCTGGGCGCCGTTGACGAAGTCGCCGAACTGCGCTTCCCAGATGGTCAGCGTGTTGGGTTCAGCAGCGGCATAGCCGTACTCGAAGCCCAGCACCGCTTCTTCGGAGAGGATGGAGTCGATGACGTTGAACGGGGCCTGGCCGTCGGCCACGTTCTGCAGCGGGATGTAGGTGCCGTCGTCCCAGTTCGCGCGGTTCTGGTCGTGCATGACCGCGTGGCGGTGGGTGAAGGTGCCGCGGCCGCTGTCCTCGCCGGACAGGCGCACCGGATAGCCGCTGGCCACCAGCGAGGCGTAGGCCATGCTCTCGCCCATGCCCCAGTCGATGTTGGTCTCGCCCCGGCCCATCGCGGCGCGGTCGCCGTAGAGCTTCTGCACCAGGTTGTGGGCGGCGAAATCCTTGGGGATGGTCGTCAGCTTCTCGGCCAGGCGCTTCCACTCGGCCACGGGGATGGCGGTGTCGCAGTTGTCCGTCCACTTCTTGCCGAGGAAGGGCGACCAGTCGGTGGCGAACTTGCTCTTGAAGTTGGTCAGCACGGGGTCGACCGTGTGGCGGCCCTCGTCCATCGCGGCGCGGTAGGCCTTGACCATGTCGTCCGGGCCTTCGGCCGGCAGCACGTTCTGGGCGACCAGCTTGTCGCCATAGACCTTGCGCGTGCCGGGGTGGGCAGCGATCTTCTTGTACATCATCGGCTGGGTCAGAGCCGGCGTGTCCTGCTCGTTGTGGCCCAGCTTGCGGAAGCAGACGATGTCCAGGACGACGTCCTTCTTGAAGTCGGCGCGGTAGTCCATGCACAGCTGCGTGGCCCAGACGACGGCTTCGGGGTCGTCTCCGTTCACGTGCAGCACGGGGGCTTCGATCATCTTGACGACGTCGGAGCAGTACCAGGTCGAGCGCAGGTCGCGCGGGTCGCTGGTGGTGAAGCCGATCTGGTTGTTGATGACGATGTGCACCGTGCCGCCCGTGCGGTAGCCACGGGTCTGGGCCATCGCCAGCGTTTCCTGCACAACACCCTGGCCACCGAAGGCCGCGTCACCGTGCACCAGCACCGGCAGCACCTGGGCGCCGACCGTGTCGCCACGGCGGTCCTGGCGGGCGCGCACGCTGCCTTCGACGACCGGGTTGACGATCTCCAAATGGGACGGGTTGAACGCGAGGGACAAGTGCACCGGGCCGCCAGGCGTGGACACGTCGGAGCTGAAGCCCTGGTGGTATTTCACGTCCCCTGCCGGCAGGTCCTCAGCAGCCTTGTGCTCGAACTCGGCAAACAGGTCCGCAGGCATCTTGCCCAGCGTGTTGACCAGCACGTTCAGGCGGCCGCGGTGGGCCATGCCGATGACGATTTCCTGCACGCCGCGCTCGCCGCCGCGCTGGATCACCTCGTCCATCGCGGCGATGAAGCTCTCGCCGCCTTCCAGCGAGAAGCGCTTCTGGCCGACGTACTTGGTGTGGAGGAAGCGCTCCAGGCCTTCGGCCGCGGTGAGGCGGTCGAGGATGTGCTTCTTCTCGTCGGCGCTGAAGCTGGGCTTGCCGCGCGCCTTCTCCAGGCGCTCCTGCCACCAGCGCTTCTCGGCCGGGTCGGAGCCGTGCATGAACTCGGAGCCGATGGAGCCGCAGTAGGTCTCGCGCAGGGCCTGCACGATCTGGCGCAGCGTCATCGTCTCGCCGCCGAAGTAGCTGTTCACGGCGCTGAACGAGATGTCCATGTCGGACTCGGTCAGGTCGTAGAACGCGGGGTCGAGTTCGGGAATCTTGGGGCGCTCGGCGCGCTTGAGGGGGTCCAGCTCGGCCCAGCGGTTGCCGAGGAAGCGGTAGGCCGCGATCAGCGACTGGACGTGGACCTGCTTGCGGGCGACGGCCAGGTCGGCACTGCTGGCCTTGTTGGCGAAGGCATTGGCCTTGGCACGCTGGGCAAAGGATTCGACCACCGGGGCATGGGCCACATCGCGGGCCTCGCTGCCATCGACCGCCGGGACATGCTGCAACGCGTCGAAATAGGCGCGCCAGTTGTCGGGGACGGAACCGGGGTTGTCGAGGTAGGCCTCGTACATCTCCTCGACGTACGGGGCATTGCCGCCGAACAGATAGGAGTTCGACTGGTATTGCTGCATCATCTTTCGCTCACCTCATGCCCCGGCTTCCAGGGAGTTGGCTGGTTGAAGAACCTTCCGCGACACGGCTCGACCGGTTGGCGGATTGCGACCCACCTTCGCTGCTGCCAGCAAAAGGGACGGGAAGGAATAAAACTTTCAGGGGACGGACTCTAGCACCGCGGGTTTGCCCGAGCCGTTGTTGGGGGTGCGACAAAGTTCACGCGGCGGGACGCGGAAAAGTTGACTGGCTCGTAAACTTGCGCCCGCTCCGGCCCCAAGATTGAATGGTCGAGCCCAGGGACATTCAGGAGATCCCACATGCAAGTCCAGGTCGTCGATTACCGCGCGCCCGACGCGGCCGAGAAGTTCACCCGCTCCCTGCACGAAACCGGCTTCGGCGTGCTGACCAACCACCCGATCCGCCAGGCGCTGGTCGAGAAGATCTACGCCGACTGGCTGGCCTTCTTCAACAGCGACGCCAAGGACGGCTTCGCTTTCTCGAAGGAGACGCAGGACGGCTACTTCTCGACCGCGATCTCGGAAACCGCCAAGGGTTCCAAGCAGAAGGACATCAAGGAGTATTTCCACGTCTACCCCTGGGGCCGCATCCCGGAGCCGTTGAAGGAAGACGCCCTCACCTATTACCGGGAAGCCAACGCGCTGGCGGAGGAACTGCTGGGCTGGGTGGAGCGCTACACACCGCCGGAGATCGCCGCGCGTTACCGCGAACCGCTGTCGAACATGATCAAGGGCAGCAGCAAGACGCTGCTGCGCGTGCTGCGCTATCCGCCGCTGACGGGTGACGAGCCGGTGGGTTCCATCCGCGCCGCGGCACATGGCGACATCAACCTGCTGACCATCCTGCCCGCCGCCAACGAGCCGGGCCTGCAGGTGCTGGGCACCGACAACGCCTGGCACGACGTGCCCTGCGACTTCGGCACGCTGACCATCAACATCGGCGACATGCTGCAGGAAGCCTCCGAGGGCTACTACCCGTCCACGCAGCACCGCGTCGTCAACCCGACCGGTGAGGGCGCGAAGAAGAGCCGCGTGTCGCTGCCGCTGTTCCTGCATCCGCGCGATGACGTGGTGCTGAGCGACCGCTACACGGCAGAGAGCTATCTCAACGAGCGCCTGCGCGAGCTGGGCGTGAAGACCTGACCCAGCGGGTCATCGCAATCCACCCCGACGCGCCGCTCAAGCCGGCGCTCGGGGCCACCTGCAACGGCTGCGGCGTCTGCTGCCTGGCCGAGCCCTGCCCTCTGGGCGTGCTGCTGAGCCGGCGCCTCAAAGGTGCGTGCGTCGCCCTGCGTTGGGACGATGCACGCTATGTGTGCGGCGCGCTGACGGCGCAACCGAGCGGGCTGCGTGGCTGGCTGGTGAAGCGCTGGATCGCGTCTGGAAAAGGTTGCGATTGCTCCCTAGAAGTAGCGGGCAAGCCCTAGCCGAACAGCCCTCGGTCGCGGCTAGTATTTTTGGCTTCTGACTCCCACAAGGAAGCCGCATGAAATCCGCTCTCAGATTCCTGCCCCTGGCGCTCGCCCTTACCCTGGGCTCCGCCACCGCAGCGCCGTTGCGCTGGGCTGCGCAGAACGACATCCTGACGCTGGACCCGCACTCGCAGGACCACAACACCTCGAACGCCATCGGCACCCACATCTACGAGGGCCTGACGCGGCTGAGCAAGGAGTACCGACCCGAGCCCTCGCTGGCGACCAAGTGGACCTATCTGACCCAGACCCAGGTGCGCTTCGACCTGCGCAAGGGCGTCAAGTTCCACGACGGCTCACCCTTCACGGCCGACGACGTGGTCTTCAGCTTCGGCCGCATCACGCAGCCGCAGGGCACCAAGCAGACCTATGTGTCGGGCATCAAGGAAATCAAGAAGATCGACGACCACACCGTCGACCTGCTGCTGGAGGCGCCCACGCCGATGCTGCTGCAGAACATCATCAGCTTCCCCATCATGAGCAAGGCCTGGTCGACCAAGAACAACACGACCAACACGCAGGACTACAAGGCCAAGGAAGAGAACTACGCCTCGCGCAACGCCAATGGCACCGGGCCCTACAAGCTGGTGATCTGGCAGCCCGACCAGGCCGTCAAGATGGTGGCCAACAAGGACTGGTGGGACAAGAACCCGGGCAATGTGACGGAGCTGAGCTATCTGCCGATCAAGTCGCCGCCCACGCGCGTGGCGGCGCTGCTGTCGGGCGACGTGGACATCGTCACCGACGTGCCGCCGCAGGACTTCTTCAAGCTCAAGGAAGACGGCAAGGTCAAGCTGCTGGAGGGCGCCGAGATCCGCACCATCTTCTTCGTCATGGACGAGGGCAGTGACGAGTTGCGCGACTCGAACGTGAAAGGCAAGAACCCGTTCAAGGATAGAAAAGTTCGCGAGGCCATGAACCTGGCGCTGGACCGCGAGGCGATCAAGCGCAGCATCATGCGTGGCCTGTCGGTGCCGGGCGCGCTGATGGTGCCGCCGGGTGTCAACGGCTATGACGCGGCGCTGGATACGCCCGTCAAGCCCGACCTCGACAAGGCCCGCAAGCTGCTGGCCGAGGCCGGCTACCCGCAAGGCTTCGAAGTGCCGCTGCACTGCCCCAACAACCGCTACGTCAACGACGAGCAGGTCTGCCAGGCGGCCGTGTCGATGTGGGCCAAGATCGGCGTCAAGACCCGCCTCGTCGCGGCACCGTTTGCCACGCACAGCCAGACCTTCCAGCGCGGCGAGTCGCCCTTCTACATGCTGGGCTGGGGTGTCTCCACCTACGACGCCCTCTACGCCATGCAGGCCTGGGGCCACACGCGCACCCAGGGCGCGGATGGCAATTTCAACTTCGGCAAGGTCAGCGACGCGACGCTCGACGGTCTGATCCAGAAGATCAAGTTCGAACCCGACGTGCCCAAGCGCAATGCGCTCATCAAGGAGGCGCTGCTGCGCATCCGCGACGAGGCCCTCTTCATTCCCATCCATCACCAGATCCGGCCCTGGGCGATGAAGCCGGGCGTGGACACCATCCACCGCTCCAACGACTACTTTGAAGCTCGCTACACGACCGTCAAGTGAACAGTGAAGTCCAGGTTTGAAACCGCCCGTCGTCAACTTCTCGACGATCCAGTCCGTCGTCGAGATCACCGCCACCCTCGCCTTCGCGCTGTCCGGCCTGCTGGCCGGTGCGCGCAAGCAGCTCGATGCCGTCGGGCTATGCATCATTGCGGGGCTGTCCGCTTTCGGTGGCGGCACGCTGCGGGATGTGCTGCTGGACCGCCGGCCCTTCTTCTGGGTCGAACATGCCGACTGGCTGTGGGCGCTGATGGGCCTGTCCTTTGCCGCCATGCTCTTCCTGCGCCGTCGCCATCTGGCGCTGACGGAGAAGGCCATCCAGTGGCCCGACGCGCTGGGCCTGGGCCTGTTCACGGCCAACGGCACGCTGATCGCGCTGGACCTGGGCCAGCCAGCCATCGTCGCCGTGCTGATGGGTGTCGTCACGGCCACCTTTGGCGGCGTGCTGCGCGACATCGTCTGCAACGAGATCCCGGCGGCCTTCCACGACCACCGGCCCTACGCGCTGTGCAGCTTTGTCGGCGCCTGGGTGCTGGTGGCGGCGGTGCAGGTGGACGCGCCGCAATGGGCTGCCATCACCGCTGCCGCGGCAACGGCCGTGCTGTTGCGCGCGCTGGCGCTCTGGACCGGCTGGACGCTGCCGGCCTGGCGCATCCACAAACACTGAGATCGGCAGGCATGACAAACAGCCAGCTTCACCCGCAGGGGTGGATATCACTGCTTGTGGGCCCCGAACATGAGGAGCGGGCGAGACAGCTCCGGGCCGAGCGCGACCGCCAATACGGGAACATCTACGCCGAGGCCGAGACCGACGAGCGATGGGTGGGCGATCTGGGTGAGAAGGTCTTCAATTCATGGCTGAAGCATGAAGGTATCCACGGCTTCACCTGGGTCCTCGACGACGCTGCCGGTGAACCGGATTTCGTGACTGCAGGGGGCGTCCGGATCGGGGTCAAGACCGTCAAGCGCAAAGTGCCGCCGCGCATCGACTACACAGCCCAGATCACGGCCCGCCACGCGGCGGAGCCCATTGATCACTACTTCTTCATGACCTACGAAATCGCCGAGCGGCGGATGTGGCTGCTGGGCGGCATCGAACGTGAGCGCTTCCTGCACGGGGCGCGCTACTACGCTGGCGGTGAATGGGTGCACGCGAACTACCAAGTCCGCCCCGGCCATGAGATCTACAACATCGAGCTTGGCAAATTGACACCGCCTATGGACTGGCTTCCCGCCGTGGCCCAAGGCGGTTGATCAGTTCAGCGCCAGACGTTCCCGCGCCGCCCGGTATTCGCGCCCGAGCCGCGCCACCAATTGCGCCGTCGGCAGCACCTCGCGCACCGCGCCAATGCCCTGGCCGCTGCCCCAGATCTCCTTCCAGGCCTTGGCCGCGCTGCCGCCAAAGTTCATCGCGCTCGGGTCGCTCTCGGGCAGCTTGTCCGGGTCCATGCCCGCTGCGACGATGGAGCCGCGCAAGTAGTTGCCGTGCACGCCGGTGAAGAGGTTGCTGTAGACGATGTCGTCGCTGTTGCTGGCAACGATCATCTGCTTGTAGGCGTCGCTGGCGCGCGCCTCATCGGTGGCGATGAAGGCGGAGCCGATGTAGGCCAGGTCGGCACCCATGGCCTGCGCGGCCAGCACCGCGTCGCCGCTGGCGATGGCGCCCGACAGCGCCACCGGGCCGTCGAACCACTCGCGGATCTCCTGGATCAACGCGAACGGGCTCTTCACGCCCGCGTGGCCTCCAGCCCCCGCCGCCACGGCGATGAGGCCGTCAGCGCCCTTCTCGATGGCCTTGCGGGCGAACTTGTTGTTGATGATGTCGTGCAGCACGATGCCGCCCCATGCGTGGACGGCTGCGTTCACATCCTCGCGCGCACCCAGGCTCGTGATGACGATGGGCACCTTGTACTTGGCGCAGACCTGCATGTCGTGCTCCAGGCGCTCATTGCTCTTGTGCACGATCTGGTTGATGGCAAAAGGCGCGGCCGGCTTGTCCGGGTTGGCGCGGTTGTAGGCGGCCAGCTCGGTCGTGATCTCGTTGAGCCATTCGTCCAGCAGTTCGGCCGGGCGGGCGTTCAGCGCCGGCATGGAGCCGACGATGCCGGCCTTGCACTGCTCGATGACGAGCTTGGGGTTGCTGATGATGAAGAGGGGCGAGCCGATGATGGGCAGCGGCAGGTTCTTGAGGATGGAAGGCAAGGTCATCAGAAGGCTTCGAGATTGAGAGCGGTGACGCTGTCGGCGCCGTCGACGATGGCCGAGCGCAGCGACGCAGTGCGCGGCAGGATGTGCTCGGCGTAGAAGCGCGCGGTCACGATCTTTGCGGTCATGAAGGCCGCGTCGGTCGCCAACGCGTCTTCAGCAGCCAGCAGCGCGCGGGCGAGCTGCCAGCCGGCCACGAGGTTGCCCGCCAGCATCAGATAGGGCACCGAGCCGGCATAGGCCGCGTTCGGGTTGGCCTTGGCCGAGCCGGCAATGAAGTCGACGACGGCGAGGTAGTCCTCGCGTGATGCACGCAGTGCTTTCAGCACGGCACGCGCGGCGACGCTGTCGCGCTTGGCCAGCGCTGCTTCGGTCACTTCGATCTGGCCGGCTAAGGCACGCGCAAGTTGGCCGCCGTCGCGCGCCGTCTTGCGGCCGACCAGGTCATTGGCCTGGATGGCCGTCGTGCCTTCGTAGATGGTCAGGATCTTGGCGTCGCGGTAGTACTGCGCCGCGCCGGTCTCCTCGATGAAGCCCATGCCGCCATGCACCTGCACGCCCAGGCTCGTGACCTCCAGGCTCATCTCAGTGCTGTAGCCCTTCACCAGCGGCACCATGAACTCGTAGAAGGCCTGGTTCTGCTTGCGCGCGTCGGCGTCGGGGTGGTGGTGGGCCGCGTCGAACGCCGCAGCCGCCGTGCTCGCCATCGCGCGGCAGCCCTCGGTCAGCGAGCGCATCGTCATCAGCATGCGGCGCACGTCGGGGTGATGAATGATGGCAGCGCTGCCGGCCACCGAGCCATCCACGGGGCGGGATTGCACGCGGTCCTTCGCGTAGCCCACGGCCTTTTGATAGGCACGGTCGGCAATCGCGATGCCCTGCAGGCCCACACCGTAGCGGGCCGCGTTCATCATGATGAACATGTACTCCAGGCCGCGGTTCTCCTGGCCGATCAGCGTGCCCACGGCGCCGCCGTGATCGCCGAACTGCAGCGCGGCCGTCGGGCTGGCCTTGATGCCCATCTTGTGTTCGATGGACACGCAATGTGCGTCGTTGCGTTCGCCTAACGTCCCATCCGCGTTGACCAGGAACTTGGGCACCAGGAACAGGCTGATGCCCTTGACGCCCTCGGGCGCGCCGACGACCCGGGCCAGCACGAGATGGGCGATGTTCTCGGCCATGTCGTGCTCACCATAGGTGATGAAGATCTTGGTGCCGAAGACCTTGTAGGTGCCGTCGCCCTGCGGCTCGGCGCGCGTGCGCACCAGCGCCAGGTCGGAGCCGGCCTGCGGCTCGGTGAGGCACATGGTGCCGGTCCACGAGCCATCCAGCAGCTTGGGGATGTAGACGGCGCGCTGCTCGTCGGTACCGGCCGTCAGCAGCGCCTCGACGGCGCCGTCGGTCAGCAGCGGGCAGAGCGCGAAGCTCATGTTGGCCGCCTGCAGCATCTCGTTGCAGGCCGCCGCAATCGTCTTGGGCGCGCCCTGGCCGCCGAACTCGGGCGGGTGCACCAGGCCCTGCCAGCCGCCCTCGGCGTAAGCGCGGAAGGCCTGCTTGAAGCCGGGCGTCGTCGTGACCACGCCGTCCTTCCAGCTCGACGGGTTCTTGTCACCCTCGAAGTTCAGCGGCGCGATGACGTCCTGCGTCAGCTTGGCGCATTCCTCCAGCACGGCGGCGGCGGTGTCCAGACCGAAATCGGCGAAGGTGGGGACTTGTTCCGCTAGCGTCTCCAGACCGGCGAGGTGCTGGATGTTGAAGAGCATGTCCTTGACGGGAGCTTGGTAACTCATTTGTTCCTCCTGGCGGAAACAAAAAGGGCGCCGCGACGACGGTCGGGGCGCCCGGCAGTGATTAGCGTGGGTTTACAGCGCGGCGACGAGTTCAGGCACGGCCACGAACAGGTCGGCTTCGAGGCCGTAGTCGGCCACCGAGAAGATCGGCGCTTCCGGGTCCTTGTTGATCGCGACGATGACCTTGGAGTCCTTCATGCCGGCCAGATGCTGGATGGCACCCGAGATGCCGGCGGCGATGTAGAGCTGGGGCGCGACGATCTTGCCGGTCTGGCCGACCTGCCAGTCGTTGGGCGCATAGCCCGCATCGACGGCGGCGCGCGAAGCACCCAGCGCCGCGCCCAGCTTGTCGGCCAGCGGCGTCAGCACTTCCATGAACTTCTCGTTGGAGCCCAGCGCGCGGCCACCCGACACGATGATCTTGGCGGCAGTCAGCTCGGGGCGATCGCTCTTCGTCACCTCACGGCCAACGAAGCTGCTCTTGCCGCTGTCGGCAGAGGCGGCCACGGTCTCGACGGCGGCCGAGCCACCGGTGGCAGCCGCCGGGTCGAAGCCCGTCGTGCGCACGGTCAGCACCTTGGTCGCATCGCTGCTCTGCACCGTTGCAATCGCGTTGCCGGCGTAGATGGGACGCTCGAAGGTGTCGGCGCTGATGACCTTGGTCACATCGCTCAACTGGGCCACGTCCAGCAGCGCAGCGACGCGCGGCGCGACGTTCTTGCCTGAGGCGGTCGAAGGGAACAGCAGATGGCTGTAGCCCGAGGCCAAGGCGATCACCTGGGCGGCGACGTTCTCGGCCAGACCTTCTGCCAAAGCGGGCGAGTCGGCGTGCAGCACCTTGGTGACGCCAGCGATCTGAGCAGCCGCAGCGGCAGCCGCAGCAGCGTTGTGGCCAGCGACCAGCACATGCACTTCGCCACCGGCAGCCACGGCAGCCGTGACGGTGTTCAGAGTCGCGCCCTTGATCGAGGCGTTGTCGTGTTCGGCAATTACCAGGGCAGTCATCAGATCACCTTCGCTTCGTTCTTCAGTTTGTTCACCAGGGCGGCCACGTCGGCCACCTTCACGCCAGCGCCGCGCTTGGGCGGCTCGCTGACCTTCAGCGTCTTGATGCGCGGCGTCACGTCCACGCCCAGGTCGGCGGGCTTGAGGACCTCCAGCGGCTTCTTCTTCGCCTTCATGATGTTGGGCAGCGTCACATAGCGCGGCTCGTTCAGGCGCAGGTCGGTCGTGATGACGGCCGGCAGGCTCAGCGACACCGTCTCCAGGCCACCGTCGACCTCACGGGTCACGTTGACCTTGTCGCCGCTCACTTCAACCTTGCTCGCAAACGTGCCCTGGGGCATGCCGGTCAGCGCGGCCAGCATCTGGCCGGTCTGGTTGCAATCGTCATCGATGGCCTGCTTGCCGAGGATGACCAGGCTCGGGCCCTCCTTGTCCACCAGCGCCTTCAGCAGCTTGGCCACGGCCAGCGGTTGCAGCTCTTCCGTCGTCTCGACGAGGATGGCCCGGTCGGCGCCGATGGCCATGGCCGTGCGCAGCGTTTCCTGGCACTGCGTGACGCCGCAGGACACGGCGATCACCTCGGTGACGACGCCCTTCTCCTTCAGCCGCACGGCCTCTTCGACGGCGATCTCGTCGAAGGGGTTCATCGACATCTTCACATTGGCGATGTCGACACCGGTGCCATCGCTCTTCACGCGCACCTTGACGTTGTAGTCGACGACGCGCTTTACCGGGACCAAGACTTTCATCGAAAACTCCAGCTCGAATTGACGTAAACGTTAAGTGGATTCTACGAGGCACTCCGTGTGGAGCTGCGCGCAAAAAAGCACGATCGTTCTATTCTAGCCAGAGGTCTGCCAACGCCGGGGAAAGTCTTTTTGGGGAGCCCTCTCGAATCGAGAAGCTAGACTGCTTTCGCCCATGCAGAAAGCCTCCTTAACGAGCCGCAAGATCGGCGCAAACATCGGCGTCTTTGACTCCGGCGTCGGTGGCTTCACCGTGCTGCGCGAACTGCGCGCGCTGCTGCCCACCGCCCGCCTGCGCTACCTTGCCGACACGGCCTACGCGCCCTACGGCAACCGCAGCCCCGAGGACATCCGCGCGCGCAGCCTTGCCATCAGCGAGCATTTGATCGCGCAGGGCGCGGAGCTGATCGTGGTCGCTTGCAACACAGCCACGGCGCATGCCATCGAGGCGCTGCGCGCCCGCTGGCCTGAGCTGCCCTTCGTCGGCACCGAGCCGGGCATCAAGCCGGCCGTCAGCGCGACTCGCAACGGCCGCATCGGCCTGCTGGCCACGCCCGCGACCGCTGCGAGTGCGCGGCTGCGCGCGCTGATCGAGCGACATGCGGGAGGCCACGAGGTGGTGGTGCAGGGTTGCGCTGGCGTGGTCGATCGCATCGAAGCGGGCGATCTCGCGAGCGCCGATTTGCATGCGCTGGTCGAACGCTATTGCGAGCCGCTGCGTGCCCGTGGTGTCGATACGGCCCTGCTGGGCTGCACACACTACCCACTGATCGAGGCGCTGTGGCAGGCGGCGCTTGGGCCGGACGTGAAGTTGCTGCGCATCGAGACCGCCGTGGCGCGGCGCGCGGTCGACCTCTGGACGCCAGCGCCAGACGATCAACCCGCCCTCGACATCGAAACCAGCGGCAACCCTGTCGCACTGCGCGGCTGGATCGCGCAGGTGCTCGGCTGGCACGACATGAGTGTCTACGCCTGGCAACCCGAAAACAGGAACGGCCAGCAGGCGCTGGCCGTTTGAGAGCTGTCGACAGTTGGTGCGCGGGACGGGACTTGAACCCGTACGCCTGTTGAGGGCGGCGGATTTTAAGTCCGCTGCGTTTACCGATTTCGCCACCCGCGCGGCAGCCGGATTATCCAGCTCGCACAAATGAAAACGGGAGATCCGAACATCGAATCTCCCGTAAGGAGTGGAGCGGGATAAGAGACTCGAACTCTCGACCTATACCTTGGCAAGGTATCGCTCTACCAACTGAGCTAATCCCGCATCGCCGACCTGCCTTGCGGCACATCGTGGCGTCAAACACTGGAGCGGGATAAGAGACTCGAACTCTCGACCTATACCTTGGCAAGGTATCGCTCTACCAACTGAGCTAATCCCGCAGTGTCTTGTTCTGGAGGCGCGATCCGGAGTCGAACCGGACTAACCGGATTTGCAATCCGGGGCATAACCGCTTTGCTATCGCGCCGCCGTAAACCCAATCAAGGCCGTTTGGCGCGGCCCTGACAAAAAAGGGAAGCCTGGGCTTCCCTTTCGGAAAATCTTGGAGCGGGATAAGAGACTCGAACTCTCGACCTATACCTTGGCAAGGTATCGCTCTACCAACTGAGCTAATCCCGCATTTGTTGAACAGTTGCCTGTTCAGCGAAGCCGGCATTGTAACCCGATTTTTAGTCGGATGACAAGCCAGCGACGCTCAGTGAGGCACGACCGTGCTCTTGGCCGCAGCCTCTTCCGGCTTGGCCGCCGCGACGGCGACTTCCTCGTCCGGCAGCGGCTGCGGCATGGTTTCCAGAGCGACCTCAAGGACGCGCTCAATCCAGCGGACCGGAACGATCTCGAGATGGTTCTTCACGTTCTCAGGAATGTCCTGCAAGTCCTTGACGTTGTCTTCCGGAATCATCACGGTCTTGATGCCGCCACGATGGGCCGCAAGCAGCTTCTCCTTCAGGCCACCAATCGCAGTGACTTCGCCGCGCAGCGTGATCTCGCCGGTCATGGCGACGTCCGCGCGCACCGGGATGCCGGTCAGTGCAGACACGAAGGCAGTGGTCATCGCCGCACCCGCGCTCGGGCCGTCCTTGGGCGTCGCACCATCGGGCACGTGGACGTGCACGTCGCGCTTCTCGAACACCTCGTCCTTGATGCCTAGGCGGCGCGCGCGTGAACGCACCACCGTGCGCGCGGCCTCGACGGACTCCTTCATCACGTCGCCCAGCGAGCCGGTGCGGATGATGTTGCCCTTGCCCGGCATCGCGGTGGCTTCGATGGTCAGCAGATCGCCGCCCACCTCGGTCCACGCGAGGCCGACGACCTGGCCGACCTGGTTCTTCTTCTCGGCGCGGCCGAAGTCGTACTTGCGCACGCCGAGGAAGTCGTTGAGGTTGTCCTCGGTGACGGTGACCTTGCCTTCGTAGGTCTTGAGCTGAATGCCCTTGACCACCTTGCGGCAGACCTTGGACATCTCGCGCTCGAGCGAACGCACGCCGGCTTCACGGGTGTAGTAGCGGATGACGCCACGTATCGCGGATTCCGTGACCTCCAGCTCTTCGTCCAGTACGCCGTTGTTCTTCCGTTGCTTGGGCAGCAGATAGGTCTGCGCGATGTTGACCTTCTCGTCCTCGGTGTAGCCCGACAGGCGGATCACTTCCATGCGGTCCAGCAGGGCCGGCGGGATGTTCATCGAGTTGGATGTGGCCACGAACATCACGTCGGACAGGTCGAAGTCGACCTCGACGTAGTGGTCGCCGAAGGTGTGGTTCTGCTCGGGGTCGAGCACTTCCAGCAACGCCGAAGACGGGTCGCCGCGGAAGTCCATGCCGAGCTTGTCGATCTCGTCTAGCAGGAACAGCGGGTTGCGCGTGCCGACCTTGGACAGGCTCTGCAGCACCTTGCCCGGCATGGAGCCGATGTAGGTGCGGCGGTGGCCGCGGATCTCGGCCTCGTCGCGCACGCCTCCCAAGGCCATGCGGACGAACTTGCGGCCGGTGGCGCGCGCCACACTCTGGCCCAGGGACGTCTTGCCGACGCCCGGGGGGCCCACGAGGCACAGGATGGGTGCCTTGAGCTTGTCGACGCGTTGCTGCACCGCCAGATATTCAAGGATGCGGTCCTTGACCTTCTCGAGGCCGTAATGGTCTTCGTTCAGCACGTCCTCGGCGTTCTTGAGGTCGTGCTTGATCTTGGTCTTCTTGCTCCAGGGCAGGTTGACCAGGGTGTCGATGTAGTTGCGCACCACCGTCGCTTCGGCGGACATGGGCGACATGAGCTTGAGCTTCTTCAGTTCGGCGTCGGCCTTCTTGCGTGCCTCCTTAGGCATCTTGGCAGCGACGATCTTCTTCTCGAGTTCCTCCATGTCGGCGCCTTCTTCGCCGTCACCGAGTTCCTTCTGGATGGCCTTGACCTGCTCGTTCAGGTAGTACTCGCGCTGGCTCTTCTCCATCTGGCGCTTGACGCGGCCACGGATGCGCTTTTCGACCTGAAGGATGTCGACCTCGTGCTCAAGCAGGTCGAGCAGCTTTTCCAGGCGCTTGGCGACTTCGGCCAGGTCCAGCACAGCCTGCTTGGCGTCGAGCTTGAGCGGCAGGTGGGCGGCGATGGTGTCGGCCAGGCGGCCTGGGTCGTCGATGCCGCCGATGGACGTGAGGATCTCGGGCGGGATCTTCTTGTTGAGCTTGACGTACTGGTCGAACTGCTGCGTGACGGCGCGGCGCAGCGCTTCGACTTCGGGCGCGTGCTCGGTCTCGGGCGGGATGGGCGTGACTTCGGCAACGAAGTGCTCCCCCGGCTCGGTGATGGACAGCGTCGTGGCGCGCTGCAGGCCTTCGACCAGCACCTTCACGGTGCCGTCGGGCAGCTTCAGCATCTGCAGGATGCTGGAGACGCAGCCGACCTCGAACATGTCTTCGGGCTTGGGCTCGTCCTTGCCGGCAGCCTTCTGGGCCACCAGCATGATCTGGCGGCCGGCTTCCATCGCGGCTTCCAAGGCCTTGATGGATTTGGGGCGCCCGACGAACAGCGGGATGACCATGTGCGGGAAGACAACGACGTCGCGCAGCGGCAGCAGCGGCAGCGTGATCGGGTCGGCGGGGAGGATGGGATGTCCGGACATGAAGACCTCTCTTTCTCAAGCCGATGTGCGGCCTGAGGGGGCGATTGCAAGTTGAGGGCTTAGTGGGGGCTCAGGCGCTGGCCTTTTGCTCGCGATAGACGAGCAAGGGGCGTGCCGAGGTGTCCTCGATGTTGTGCTCGTCCAGCACGACCTTCTCCACGCCATCGAGCGCGGGCAGGTCGAACATGGTGTCGATCAGCGACTGCTCCATGATGGAGCGCAGGCCACGGGCGCCGGTCTTGCGCGCCAGTGCCTTGCGGGCGATGGCCACGAGCGCCGGCTTGCGGATTTCAAGCTCGACGCCGTCCATCTCGAACAGCTGCTGGTATTGCTTGAGCAGCGCATTCTTGGGCTCGGTCAGGATCTGCACCAGCGCGTCTTCGGTCAACTCGCCAAGTGTGGCGACGACGGGCAGGCGACCGACCAGTTCGGGGATGAGGCCGAACTTGATGATGTCCTCGGGCTCGCACTCGCGGAAGACCTCGCCGACGCGCTTGTCGGACTTGCTCTTCACGGTCGCGCCGAAGCCGATGCCGGATTTCTCGCTGCGGTTCTGGATGACCTTTTCCAGGCCGTCGAAAGCGCCGCCGCAGATGAACAGGATGTTGGTCGTGTCGATCTGCAGGAAGTCCTGGTTGGGGTGCTTGCGGCCGCCCTGCGGGGGCACCGAAGCCATCGTGCCTTCGACGAGCTTGAGCAGCGCCTGCTGCACGCCTTCGCCGGACACGTCCCGCGTGATGGAGGGGTTATCGGCCTTGCGCGAAATCTTGTCGATCTCGTCGATGTAGACGATGCCGCGCTGGGCACGCTCGACGTCGTAATTGCAGTTCTGCAGCAGCTTCTGGATGATGTTCTCGACATCCTCGCCGACGTAGCCGGCTTCGGTCAGCGTCGTCGCATCGGCGATCACGAAGGGCACGTTCAGCAGGCGCGCCAGCGTCTGCGCCAACAGCGTCTTGCCGGAGCCGGTCGGGCCGATCAGCAGGATGTTGCTCTTGGACAGCTCGACCGAGTCCTTGCTCGTCGCCATGTGGCGCAGGCGCTTGTAGTGGTTGTAGACCGCCACTGCAAGGGTGCGCTTGGCGACGTCCTGACCGATGACGTATTGGTCAAGGCTGGACTTGATCTCGCTGGGCACGGGCAGGTCGGACTTGCCGGCACGCGCGGCGGGCGCGGGCGCAGGGATCTCATCGCGGACGATGTCGTTGCAGAGCTCGATGCACTCGTCACAGATGAAGACGGACGGGCCGGCGATCAGCTTCTTGACCTCGTGCTGGCTCTTGCCGCAGAACGAGCAGTACAGAACTTTTTCGCTGGAGGTGCCTTTTTTGTCGGCCATGGGTCTGCTCGGGGATGCCAGTGATCAGGCGGGTGCCTGAATGATGATAGTCCAAACGATCTCGGGGCCCTTGTGGGGATAAGGGCCCCGATTTCGCTGCGAATCCGGGGGCCGGTTACAGCCCCTCACGACTCGATGTCGCGTCAGGGGCGGTGTTCCAGCACCTGGTCGATCAGGCCGTAGCCCTGGGCCTCCGCCGCAGACATGAAATAGTCGCGCTCGGTGTCCGCCTGGATTTTCTCCAGGGTCTGGCCGGTGCGCTCGGCCAGGATGCGATTAAGGGCGTCGCGAGTCTTCAGGATTTCACGCGCATGGATCTCGATGTCAGTAGCCTGGCCCTGGGCGCCGCCCAGCGGCTGGTGGATCATGACCTTGGCGTTGGGCAGCGAGAAGCGCTTGCCCTTGGCGCCAGCCGCCAGCAGGAAGGCGCCCATGCTGGCCGCCATGCCCATGCACAGCGTCGAGACCTCGGGCTTGATGAAGTTCATCGTGTCGAAGATGGACATGCCGGCCGACACGCTGCCGCCGGGGCTGTTGATGTAGAGCGAGATCTCCTTGTCGGGGTTCTCGCTCTCCAGGAACAGCAGCTGGGCGACGACGAGGTTGGCTACGCCATCGTTGACCGGGCCGACCAGGAAGATGATGCGTTCGCGCAGCAGGCGCGAGTAGATGTCATAGGCACGCTCGCCACGGCCGGACTGTTCAATGACCATGGGCACAAGGCCCAGGTTGCTGGTGTCGAGAGCGCTCATTCAGATCCTTGAAAACAAAGCAGTAGCAGCTGTTATGGGGGCGGATTATGGCCACGCAAGTAAAAAGGCGCCGGGCCTTGCGGCGCGGCGCCTTTGTCAGGCCAAGGGCTCTCAGTTGCCGGTGGCCATCAGCTCGTCGAAAGGCAGGGCCTTGTCGCTGACCTTGGCATTCGAGAGCACGAATTCCGTGACATTGTTCTCGACGACGACGGCCTCGACCTCGGCCATGCGCTCGCGGTCGCTCAGGTACCAGCGCATGACTTCGGCGGGCTTCTCGTAGCTCTGCGACAGCTCTTCGATGTGAGCCTGCAGCTGGGCCGGCTTGGCCTGCAGGTTGTTGGAGCGGACCAGTTCGGCAACGACCAGGCCCAGGCGCACGCGGCGCTCGGCTTGCGGCTTGAAGATGTCGGCGGGGATCTCGGCCTTGTCGGCATCCTTGACGCCGCGCTTCTTCAGGTCCTCGCGGGCCTGGCCGACCATGCGCTCGGCTTCACCCTGCACCAGGGCGTTAGGCACGTCCAGCTCGGAGGCGGCCACCAGCGCGTCCATGACGGCGCCCTTGTTGCGGGCCAGCACGCGGAACTTCACTTCGCGCTCGAGGTTCTTCTTGATGTCGGCGCGCAAGGCTTCGACGGAAGCATCTTTGATGCCCAGGGCCTTGGCGAACGCCTCGTTCACTTCGGGCAGGTGCTGGGCTTCGATCTTCTTGACCGTAACGAGGAAGTCGGCTTCCTTGCCAGCCACGTCCTTGCCGTGATAGTCCTCGGGGAACTGCAGCGGGAAGGTCTTGGACTCGCCAGCCTTCATGCCACGCACGGCGGCGTCGAAAGCTTCCAGCATCTGGCCTTCGCCGATCAGGAACTGGAAGGCCTCGGCCTTGCCACCCTGGAAGGGCTCGCCATCGATCTTGCCTTCGAAGTCGATGGTGACGCGGTCACCGGCTTCGGCGACGTCGGCAGCGGGGCGCTGCGCGAAGCTGCGGCGCTGCTTGCGCAGGATCTCGACGGTCTTGTCGATGGCTTCCTCGGTCACGTCGCTGGTGACGCGCTCGACGTCGGCCGCAGCCAGGTCGCCGATCTTGACTTCGGGGTAAATCTCGAAGGTGGCGTCGAAGGCCATCTGGCCCTCAGGGGCCTGGTCCTTCTGCTCGATGCGCGGCGCACCTGCAACGCGGAGTTGCGCTTCGTTGGCGGCGGTGTTGAAGGCGGCGCCGAGCTTGTCATTGACGACCTCGTATTGCACCGAGTAGCCATAGCGCTGGGCGACAACGCTCATCGGCACCTTGCCGGGGCGGAAGCCGTCGGCCTTGACGGTGCGCGCCAGCTTCTTCAGGCGAGCTTCGACTTCGCTGTTGATGTCAGTGGCCGCCACGTGCAGGGTGATGCGGCGTTCCAGCTTTTCGAGGGTTTCGACGGTGACGGCCATGATGGACTCGGGAACAGTTGAAGGACAGTGGTGGTGCGCGGGGCCGGACTCGAACCGGCACGCCCGTGAAGGCGTCAGGACCTAAACCTGGTGCGTCTACCAATTTCGCCACCCGCGCGATTCTTGGGTTGGGCTGCCCCTGCACCGTTAGATGACCTGGCAACCCCGTAGGCGATTCGGCAAACCGGCGATTGTAGCGATGCTGCGCCGGCTGCCCGCCGCCCCGGTCCACGGGGCGGCAAAACCCTGACGGTCGCTAGAAGGCCTCGCCGGGCTCGGTGGGCAACTGGCTGTGCATGCGGCTGTGCTCTTCCTCCTGCGGCCGCACGACCCGGAACCAGGCCGCGTACATGGCCGGCAGGGCCAGCAGCGTCAGTACCGTGGCGACGATGAGGCCGCCCATGATGGCCACGGCCATCGGCCCCCAGAACACGCTGCGCGACAGCGGAATCATGGCCAGCACTGCCGCCGCCGCCGTCAACACGATGGGGCGGAAGCGCCGCACGGCAGACTCAACGATGGCCGACCAGTCCGGCACGCCGCGGGCGCGGTCCTGCTCGATCTGGTCGATGAGGATGACCGAGTTGCGCATGATCATGCCCATCAACGCGATGACGCCGAGCAGCGCGACGAAGCCGAACGGCCGGTTCAGCAGCAGCAGCGCGGCCGCGACACCGGCGATGCCCAGTGGCCCGGTCAGGAAGACCAGCATCGCCCGGCTGAAGCTGTGCAGCTGCAGCATCAACAGCGTGAAGGTGATGAACAGCATGATGGGCACGCCGGCCGCAATCGAGCCCTGGCCCTTGCTGCTCTCCTCCACAGCGCCAGCGATCTGGATGCTGTAGCCGGTGGGCATCTGCTTCTGCAGTTCGTCGAGCTTGGGCCAGACCTCCTTGGTCACCGTCGCGCCCTGCAGGCCTTCGGCGACGTCGCCCTGCACCGTGACGGCATAGAGCCGCCCCTCACGCCACATCACACCGGGCTCCCAGGCGAACTCGATCTGGGCGATCTGGGCCAACGGGATCGCACGACCGGTGGTCGTCGGCACGTAGGCGTTGGCGATGTCGGTGATGACGGCACGCTCCTCGATCGGCTGGCGCAGCACGATATCGATGAGCTTGTCGGCCTCGCGGTACTGGCCGATGACGCTGCCAGACAGCAGCGTGCGCGCTGACTGCGCCAGGCTCTGGCTGGTGACGCCCAGGGCCCGCGCCTTGTCCTGGTCGATGTTGAGCTTCAGCGTCTTGACGTTCTCGTTCCAGTTGTCATTGACGCCGCGCATGTTGGCGTTGCCGCGCAGGATTTCCTTGGCCTTGTCGGCCCAGTCACGCACGACCTTGGGGTCGGCGCCGGTGACGCGGAACTGCACCGGGTAGGGCACGGGCGGGCCGTTGGGCAGCAGCTTCACGCGGCTGCGGGCCTCGGGGAACTCCTCGGCCAGCAGGGCGGGCAGGCGCTTGCGCAGCTCTTCGCGCTCGGTGAGGCCCTTCGGAACGAGGATGGACTGCGTGACGTTGGCCTGCGGAAATATCTGGTCCAGCGGCAGGTAGAAGCGCGGCACGCCGGAGCCAATCCAACTGGTCACTGTCGAGATCGACGGTTCCTTCAGCATGCGGGCCTCGAAGCGCTTCGCAAGGGCCTCGGTCTCCTGGATGGTCGAACCCTCGGGCAGCCACAGGTCGACGAGCACCTCGGGGCGACTGGAGTCCGGGAAGAACTGCTGCTGCACCCGGCCCATGCCGACGATGCCGAGCGCGAACACGAGCAGCGTGATGCCAATGGTCTTCCAGCGGTTCTCGACGCACCAACGCACCACACCACGGAAGCGGTTGTAGAACGGCGTGTCGAACAGCTCGTGGACCTCGCCGTCGGCCGCCGGCTTGGACTTGAGCAGCAGCGCGCCGAGGTAGGGCACGAAGTAGACCGACACCCCCCAGGAGATGACCAGCGACGCGGCCGTCACGGCAAAGATGGCAAAGGTGTATTCGCCCACCGTCGACTTGGCCAGGCCTATGGGCAGGAAGCCCACCGCCGTGATCAGCGTGCCGGTCAGCATGGGCATGGCCGTCACGTCGTAGGCATAGGTGGCGGCGTGCATCTTGTCGTAGCCCTCTTCGAGCTTGCGCACCATCATCTCGACGGCAATGATGGCGTCGTCCACCAGCAGGCCTAACGCAATGATCAGCGACCCCAGCGAGATCTTGTGCAGGCCAACGCCCCAATAGAACATCGCCGTGAAGGTGATGGCCAGCACCAGCGGGATGGTGATGCCCACGACCAGGCCAGGCCAGATGTCCAGGCGCAGTGGTCGCGTGTGCAGGCCCAGCGCAATGAAGCTGACGGCCAGCACGATGACGACCGCCTCGATGAGCACATGCACGAACTCGCCGACCGAAGTAGTGACCGCCTTGGGCTGATCCTGAATCTGCTCCAGCAGCACGCCGGCCGGCAGGTCGCGCTCGATGGTCTTGAGCGCCGCGTTCAGCGCCTTGCCCATCGCGATGATGTCGCCGCCCTTGGCCATCGAGATGCCCACCGCCAGCACTTCCTTGCCCTGGTGGCGCACCTTGGCGGCCGGCGGGTCGACATAGGCGCGCTTGATCTCGGCGATGTCGCCCAGGCGCATCTGGCTGGCCACGCCAGTCTGCGGGTTGACCGCGCGGATGGGCACCTCAGCCAGCGCCTGCGCCGACGTGAACTGACCCTGCACCCGCACCTGGAAGTTGGCGCTGCCGGCATTCAGCACGCCCGCGCCTTCGACGGCGTTTTGCGCGCCGATCTGGTTGATGACCTGGGTGAAGTCCAGGCCCAGTTGCGCCAGGCGCTTCTGCGAGACCTCGATGAAGAGCTTCTCGGGCTGCACGCCGAAGATCTCGACCTTGGCCACATCCTTGACCTGCAGCAGCGTGTGGCGCACGCGGTCGGCGTGCTCACGCAGTTCCTCGCGACTGAAGCCGTCGGCGGACAACGCGTAGATGGAGCCGTAGACGTCACCGAACTCGTCGTTGAGCAGCGGCCCGAGCACACCTTGCGGGAGCGTCGCGCGCATGTCGCCGATCTTCTTGCGCACTTGATAGAAGACGTCGGGCACGTCCTTGGGCGGCGCGTTGTCCTTCAGCTGGAACAGGGTCAGCGACTCGCCGGGCTTGGTGTACGAGCGGATCTTGTCCGCGTGGTTCACCTCCTGCAGCGTCTTCTCGATCTTGTCGGTGACCTGGTCCGCCATCTGCTGCGCCGTTGCGCCAGGCCAGAAGGCCTGGACGACCATGATGCGGAAGGTGAACGGCGGGTCTTCGTCCTGGCCAAGTTGAAAATAGGCAACGAAGCCCATCAGCATCAGCACCACCATCAGGTAGCGCGTCAGCGCGGGGTGTTCCAGCGCCCAGCGCGAGACGTTGAAGCCTTCGCCCAGCGCGGCCTTGTTCGGGGGAATGTTCATGCGCGGCCTCGGCTCAGCGTGAGGCCGCAGGGGCCGCCGGTGCGGCGGCGGTCGGGGCCGTCGCTCGAGGCGGCACGTAGCGCTTGACCTTCTGCCCCGGCGCCAGCACATGCACACCGGCAACCACCACCTCCTGGCCGGCGCTCAGCCCACCGGCGATGACGACGTCGTTGCCCTCGGCGCCGCCCACCTGCACGGGCAACGGCTTGACGGTCATGGACGTGCCGTCCAGCACCCAGACCGAGGTCTTGCCTGCCTGCTGAAGCACGGCCGACAGCGGCAGCTTGATGACGCCGGCCGTCTGCGGCAGATCCAGCACGACGGTGGCAGACTGGCCGAGCTTCACGTCCAGCTTGCCGGAGTCGGCCTTGATGAGGAAGGTGCGCGTGACCGGGTCGGCGGCGGCAGACACCTCGCGCAGCGTCAGCGGATAGGTCTTGTCGGTGCCCCACAGGCGCACCTTCAGCGCGCCGGCACGGCCGGCTGCGGCCTTGACGCGACCGATCTGGTCTTCGGGCACCGAGAAGACGATGTCACGTGGGCCGTCCATCGCCAGGCGCACGACCGGCGTGCCGGCGGCCAGCACCTGGCCAGGTTCCGCATCAACGCCGGTGACGACACCGCCGCCATCGGCCACCAGCTGCGCGTAGCCGGATTGATTGCCCTGCACGTCGGCCTGGGCCTTGGCTTGGTCGAGCTGCGCCTGCGCGGCCTTGAAAGCCGAGTCGCGTCGCTCCAGTTCGGCCGTGCTGATGAAGCCCTGACGCTGCAGGTCGACAAAGCGCTTGTAGTCGGCACCCATCTGGTCGCGGTTGGTGCGTGCAGCCGCCACGCCGGCCGTGGCGGCCGCCTCGGCCAGCTTCAGGTCCTGCCCGTCGATGCGGGCCAGCACCTGGCCGGCCTTGACCGTGTCGCCCAGGTTCACTGACCGGCTCAGCAGCTTGCCGTTGACGCGGAAGGACAGGCGCGACTCGGTGCGCGGCTTCACCTCGCCCGCATACTCATGGCTGGTGTTCGCGTTGCCAGCGCTGACGAGCTGGGTGCGCACGGCGCGCTCCGGCTCGGGGGCGGCGGCCTGCTTGCTGCATCCCGTCATCAGGGCCGTGAGCAGTGCCAGCCCCAACAGGGGCGGCGCGAGACGCGACAGACGCGGCAGATGGGACATGCAGACCTCGGCAGAATGGAACCGCCGGCACAAAACTTTAATGACCGGCGGGTCAGTAATGTATGCAGGCCCGGTGGCAGCTGTCAAACCTCGCGGAATTTCGCTTGAATATCGCGGCTTTGCAAGCGGAACTTGAGAAATAGCTTGAGCGTCGATCACTACGAAAACTTTCCCGTCGCCTCGCTGCTGTGCCCCCCCGCGCTGCGGCCGGCCGTGGTGGCCATCTATCACTTCGCACGGACGGCGGACGACCTGGCCGACGAAGGCAATGCGACCACCGCCGAACGCGCGCAGGCGCTGCGCGACTACCGCGCCGACCTGGCCGCCGTCGTCGCCGGCCAGGCGCCCTCTTCCCGCTGGCTGCGCGTCTACACGCCACTGGCGCGCGAGATGCATCGCCTGCAGCCCGCCCTGCTGCACGACCTGCTCGACGCCTTCGAGCAGGACCTGACCCCGCCGCGCTACCCCGACCGCGCCCACCTGCTGGACTACTGCCGGCGCTCCGCCAACCCGGTCGGGCGGCTGCTGCTGGGCCTGTATGGCGTGAATGACGCGACCTCGCTGCGCCGCTCGGACGCCATCTGTTCGGCGCTGCAGCTGATCAACTTCTGGCAGGACTTCACCCGCGACGGCCCCAACGCCCGGCTCTACGTGCCGCAGGCCGACCTGGATCACCACGGCGTGTCCGCCGAGGAGGTGCTGGCCTGCCAAGACAGCCCGGCCGCACGCGCGCTGATCCGCGATCTCTGCGGCTGGGCGCGCGCGCTGATGCTGGAGGGTGCGCCGCTGGCCGTGACGCTACGCGGTCGGGCGGGATGGGAGCTGCGCCTGGTCGTGCAGGGCGGCCTGCTCATCCTCGACAAGATTGCCGCTGGCGGCTACGACAGCCTGCTGCGCCGCCCTGCGGTCACGGCATGGGATGTGCCGCGACTGGCCTGGCGTGCGCTGACAATGCGCGCCACATCATGAGTCCAGAGCCGTGACGCCCGAACAGTACGTCCAGGAAAAAGCCGCCGCCAGCGGCTCCAGCTTCTACTACGCCTTCCTCTTCCTGCCGCCGCCCCGGCGCGCCGCCATCACGGCTTTCTATGCCTTCTGCCGCGAGGTGGATGACGTCGTCGATGAGACGCAGGACGCGGGCGTCGCCGCGACCAAGCTGGCCTGGTGGCGCAAGGAAGCCGCCAGCGCCTTTGCCGGCCAGCCCAGCCACCCGGCCATGAAGGCGTTGATGCCGCATGTGCAGGCCTACGACATCCGGCTGGAGCACCTGCTCGCCGTCATCGAAGGCTGCGAGATGGACCTGCAGCAGACGCGCTACCTCGACTTCCCCGGCCTGCAGCGCTATTGCCACCTGGTGGCCGGCGTCGTCGGTGAAGTGGCCAGCGGGATCTTCGGCCGCACCCAGCCGCAGACTGTGCAGTACGCCCACAAGCTGGGCCTGGCCATGCAGCTGACCAACATCATCCGCGACGTCGGCGACGACGCGCGGCGCGGGCGCATCTACCTGCCAGTGAACGAGTTGCAGCAGTTCAGCGTCAAGGCGAGCGACATCCTGCTGCGCAGCAAGCCCTGGGGCTATTCGGAGCACTTCACGGCACTGATGAAGTTCCAGGCCGAGCGCGCGCACCGCCTTTACGACGAGGCCGCAGCGCTGCTGCCCGACGTGGACCGCGCTGCGCAGAAACCCGGGCTGATGATGGCCAACATCTATCGCGCGCTGCTCGTCGAGATCGAGCGCGAGGACTTCCAGGTGCTGCATCAGCGGATCGCGTTGACGCCGCTGCGCAAGCTCTGGATCGCGATGAAGACGAACTGGCGCGGCAGGTGAAGGTCGCCGTCATTGGCGCCGGCTGGGCCGGCATCGCGGCAGCGGTGTCGCTCGCTGATGCAGGCCATGACATCGCCGTCTTCGAGATGGCGCCGCAGCTGGGCGGCCGGGCGCGCAGCGTTGCCGGTGAGCCCCCCTACGACAACGGCCAGCACATCCTCATCGGCGCCTACCGCGACAGCCTCGCGCTGATGCGCCGCCTGGGCGTCGACCCCGAGGTCGTGCTCAAGCGCCTGCCGCTCGCCCTGCCCTACCCCGGCGAGCCCGGACTGCGCCTGCCGCCCGGGCCGCCGCTGGTCGCCTTCATGCGCGGCGTGCTGGCCAACAGCGGCTGGCCGTTGAGCGCGCGGCTGGGGCTGCTGATGGCAGCTGGCGGCTGGCTCGTGCGCGGCTTTGGTTGCAACGCGCGCTTGAGCGTCGCCGAGCTGTGCGCCGGCCTGCCTGCGGTCGTGAAGCGCGACCTCGTCGAGCCGCTGTGCGTCGCCGCGCTGAACACGCCCGCCCCGCAGGCCAGCGCCCGCGTCTTTCTGCGCGTGCTGAAGGATGCCCTCTTCAGCGGTGCCGGCAGCGCCGACCTGCTGCTGCCGCGCCGGCCGCTGTCGGAGCTGCTGGCCGGGCCTGCGACCGCGTGGTTAGGAGATCGCCTTCGCCTGGGCCGCCGCGTGCAGACCATCGAACCCGGCTGGCGCGTCGACGGCGAGGCCTTCGACGCCGTCGTGCTCGCCTGCACCAGCGTCGAGGCTGCGCGGCTGACAGCCGACCTCGCCACCGGCTGGTCGGCGACCGCGCAGGGCCTGGGCTTCGAGCCCATCATCACCGTCTACCTGCACAGTCCCGGCAGCGCCCTGCCCTCGCCCATGCTGGCGCTGCGCGAAGGGCCGGACGCGCCGGCCCAGTTCGTCTTCGACCACGGCCAACTCGGCGGTGCGCCGGGCCGCTTTGCCTTCGTCGTCAGCGGCGCTGCGGCGTGGGTCGAGCGCGGCGGCTGTGCCGAGGCCGTGCTGGCGCAGGCGACCCGCGAACTGCGCTGGGCCACGCCGCCCGTCATCGCCAAGGTGCTGACCGAGAAGCGCGCCACCTTCGCCTGCACGCCCGGCCTCGCCCGCCCGCCGTCCTTCGTCGCGCCGGGCCTGTGGGCGGCCGGTGACTACATCGACGGCCCCTACCCTGCCACGCTGGAAGGCGCCGTGCGCTCGGGCCTGGCCGCCTCTCAGGGTGTCGTCGGCAGCGGCGCAAAGGGCGCCGCCAAGGGCTCGCCCACAAAAACGCCCTGACCCGGCCAGGCCACGCTGTGCCAATAGGCCTCCAGCGCGCTGACGCCCTGGGCATAGGCCTGGATCAGCACCTGCGGGTGCGGAAATTTCTGCACATGGTTGCAGGGCTCGCTGACCGTGCCGTAGCTGGCCGTCGCGCCGGCGTCTATCCAGTCAAGAATGTTCATCTGCCCGTCGCCGACGGGCCTGTCGAGCTGGCCGCCGAATGACGTCAGGTGATCGGCCAGCGCGCCGGGCAGCCATTCGCTGCCCAAGGGCGCAGGCACCCGGGCCAGGCCGGTTTCATAGATCAGCGTGCGGCGCATGGCCGGCAAGGCGTCACTGCGCACGCGCGCCACCTCCAAGCCGGCCACACCAGGCACCGGCCCGGCCGGCGGGAACAGCCGCTCGCGCACATTGCGATTCGCATCGGGCGTCGCAGTCAAGTAGGCGATGGCCGGCTCGGGCGCACCGGCAGCCAGCGTGTGGTCGGACGCGATGCCGCGCTCGATCATGGCCAGCGCCGCCGGCACCGAGCGCGCCGCCAGTTGCATCGCCGGGCGCAGGCCGAGCACGATCCAGGGCTTGGCGCCGAAATAACTCGCGTAAGGGCTGACGCGCGTTGCCGCGCAGCTGTTGGCGCAGACATCGGGCTGCAGGCCCATGCCCAGCGCGCTGGTCAGCGAGTTGCAGTCCACCGCATAGGGCTGTACCCAGGCCAGCGCCAGGCCGTTGACGTGCTCGGGCATCTGGCTGCGGATGGCTTGGTCCAGCGCGCTGAACTCCTCACGCGTCAGGCTGGCGCGATGGGGCAGCTGCACGCGCAGGATCTGCGCCTCCGGGATGCCCCGGCGCCGGGCGTAGTGCTCGCCGACGGTGACGGAATAGGGGTCGGCCGTGTTGATGACCAGGCCGAGCTCGTTGGCCGTGATGCGGCCGTAGAGCTTGGGCATGCGACTCCAGCGCGCCGCCGTCGGCGGTTCCGCCGCCTGGGCAGCCACGGCGCCAAGGCACAGCAATATTCCTAGAGCTTGCCACCTGCTGAACACCGCTCTCGCCATACAAAACACAGGCAATTTCCCCCACAATGAAGCCATGAAATCCAAAGAGGCGCAGCAGACCCCGGCCATCCAGGTGCTGGAGCGCATGTTCTCGCTGCTGGACGTGCTCGCCAGCCACCAGGACCCGGTCTCGCTGAAGGCCTTGTCCGAAGCCACTGGCCTGCACCCCTCCACGGCCCACCGCATTCTCAATGACCTGACGCTGGGCCGTTACGTGGACCGGCCCGAAGCAGGCAGCTACCGCCTGGGCATGCGCATGCTGGAGATGGGCAACCTCGTCAAGGCGCGACTGGACGTGCGCGACGCCGCCCTGCCCGCCATGCGCGAACTGCACAAGTTCACCCACCAGCCGGTCAACCTCTCCGTGCGCCAGGGCGACGAGATCGTCTACATCGAGCGCACCTACTCCGAGCGCTCGGGCATGCAGGTCGTACGCGCCGTTGGCGGTCGCGCGCCACTGCACCTGACGTCGGTCGGCAAGCTCTTCCTGGCCAGCGACGACAGCCCCCGCGTGCGGGCCTACGCGGCGCGCACCGGACTGGCCGGCCACACGCGCAACAGCCTCACCGAGGTGGGCGCCCTGGAGCGCGAACTGGCCACCGTGCGCCAGCGCGGCATTGCGCGCGACGACGAGGAGCTGGAACTGGGCGTGCGCTGCATGGCCGCCGGCATCTACGACGACCAGGCCAAGCTGGTGGCCGGCCTGTCCATCTCGGCCCCCGCCGACCGGCTGGAGGAGAGCTGGGTGGTGCGGCTGAAGGAGACGGCGGCGCAGATCTCGTCGTCGCTGGGCCATCGGGCCTAGCCACCAAGCAAACGCGGCGCCAAGGCGCCGCGTTTTCATTCGGGTCCCGCGCGCGTCAGAGCTTGGTCGACACCGCAGCAGTTTCGCCGGGCTGCGTCGCCAGCCACTTGCGCATGCGCTCGGCGTCGGCAATCCGCGAGGCCTTGCCGCTGGAGTCCAGGAACACCATGATGAGCTTGCGGCCGGCCATGCTGGCCTGCATCACCAGGCATTTGCCGGCCTCGTTGATGAAACCGGTCTTCTGCAAGCCGATGTCCCACAGCGGGTTGGACAGCAGGCCGTTGGTGGAGCGGAACTGCACCAGGCGCTTGCCCAGAGCGACGCGGGCTTCGCGGGACGTGGACAGGTCGCGCAGCAGCGGCACCTGGCTGGTCACGTTGACGAGCTTGGCCAGGTCGGCGGCACTGCTCTGGTTGCGGCTGGACAGGCCGGTGGGCTCGACGTAATGCGTGTCGGCCATGCCCAGGCTCATGGCCTTGGCGTTCATGGCCGTGACGAAGGCGTCCAGGCCACCCGGATAGTTGCGGCCCAGCGCATGGGCGGCGCGGTTCTCGCTGGACATCAGGGCCAGGTGCAGCATCTCGCCGCGCGTCAGCGTCGTGCCGAAGGCCAGGCGCGAGCCGGTGCCCTTCTCGGTGTCCTTGTCTTCGTCGGTCACCGTCAGCTTCTCGTCCATCGACAGACCGGACTCGACAACGACTAGCGCCGTCATCAGCTTGGTGATGGAAGCGATGGGCAACACTGCTTGCGGGTTCTTGGAGAACAGCACCTCGTTGGTGTCCTGGTCCAGCACATAGGCGACGCTGGACCGCAAGGCCAGCGGGTCTTCCGCCGAGTGCAGGCCGGCGGCCATGCCGAAGGTGGCGACGGCCGGCACGAAGGCGACGGGCTTGCGCAGCACGACGGACCTGGTCTTGCGGACCTGGGTCACGGCGGGCTTGGCCTTGCTGGCCTTGGTGGGTTTGCTGACGGCGGCAGCCTCGGCAGTGCCCATGAAGGACAACAGGCTGAGGCTCAGGAGTGCGATGGTGAATGAAGTCTTCAACGGGTTCCCCAACGGCAGGACGGCAGTGTACGTGACGTCAAAATCACTGACAAGATAAGAACTTAGGCTTGATACCTCAAGTGAGGTCTCGCCTCCGCTCCGTTTTGTTGCAGCCGCTCCAACGCATGCAAGTAGGCCTGGGCTGACAAGCTAGGGGTATTGGGATCTGCCCCAGAACCACTTGCCGGCCGGTTCCGCACGCTGCCTGCGGTGACCTTGGGCTTGATTCTGAGGGTGGCGGGGGCCGTCTGAACCCAGAGCACCGGGGCGTTTCCGCGCCAGATTCCACGCGGCGTGGTAACGATTGCGCCCGGCGTGACACGGGTCACGCCGGTTACACAGCCTAAAACCCTGTCAGCCCTGAGCGGCGACCCGCTCGACCTTGCTCTGCAGCTTGTTCAGTGCGGAGAGATACGCCTTGGCCGAGGCGACGACGATGTCGGGGTCGGCGCCGACGCCGTTGACGATACGGCCGGCATGTTGCAGCCGCACTGTCACCTCGCCCTGCGACTCCGTGCTGCCGCTGGTGATGGCGTTCACCGAGTACAGCAGCATCTCCGCGCCCGACTCGACGATGGACTCGATGGCGCGCAGCGTCGCGTCCACCGGGCCGTTGCCGTCGCTCTCGGCGCGGTGCTCCTGGCCGCCGACCGAGAAGACGATGGACGCGTGCGGGCGCTCGCCGGTCTCGCTGCGCTGGGACAGCGACAGCAGCCGGTAGTGCTCCTGATCGGCGATGACGGACTCGTCCATGACGAGGGCCAGGATATCCTCGTCGAAGATCTCGTTCTTGCGGTCGGCTAGGTCCTTGAAGCGCACGAAGGCCGCGTTGACCTCGGTCTCGCTCTCCAGCTGGATGCCCAGCTCCTGCAGGCGCGCCTTGAAGGCGTTGCGGCCCGACAGCTTGCCCAGCACGATCTTGTTGGCGGCCCAGCCCACGTCCTCGGCACGCATGATTTCGTAGGTGTCGCGCGCCTTGAGCACGCCGTCCTGGTGGATGCCGCTGGCGTGAGCAAACGCATTCGCGCCGACGACGGCCTTGTTGGGCTGCACGACGAAGCCTGTCGTCTGCGACACCAGCCTGGAGGCCGGCACGATCTGCGTCGCGTCTATGCCCACGTCCAGGCCGAAATAGTCGCGCCGCGTCTTGACGGCCATGACGACTTCCTCAAGCGAACAGTTGCCGGCCCGCTCGCCCAGACCGTTGATCGTGCACTCGATCTGGCGCGCGCCGCCGATCTTCACGCCGGCCAGCGAGTTGGCGACCGCCATGCCCAGGTCGTTGTGGCAGTGCACGCTCCAGATCACCTGGTCGGAGTTGGGCACCTTCTCGCGCAGGCGGCGGATGAAGTCGCCGTAGAGCTCGGGGATGCCGTAGCCGACCGTGTCCGGGATGTTGATGGTGCCGGCGCCTTCCTTGATGACGGACTCGCAGACACGTGCCAGGAAATCGATGTCCGAGCGGTAGCCGTCCTCGGGCGAGAACTCGATGTCACCGCAGAGGTTGCGGGCAAAGCGCACGGCCAGCGTGGCCTGGTCCAGCACCTGCTCGCGCGTCATGCGCAGCTTCTTCTCCATGTGGAGTTCGCTGGTGGCGATGAAGGTGTGGATGCGTGCGCGGTTGGCGCCGGCCAGCGCCTCGGCAGCGCGCGAGATGTCGCGGTCGTTGGCACGCGCCAGCGAACAGATGGTGCTGTCCCTGACCGCTGAGGCGATGGCCTTCACCGCCTCGAAGTCACCATTGCTCGACGCTGCAAAGCCGGCCTCGATGATGTCGACCTTCATGCGCTCCAACTGGCGGGCGATGCGAAGTTTTTCCTCGCGCGTCATCGACGCGCCCGGCGATTGCTCGCCGTCACGCAGCGTGGTGTCGAAGATGATGAGCTTGTCGGTCATCGCACGTTCTCCCCTTGGTTTTGCGGCACGGTCAGCTGAGCGCGCGACAGGCCGGACAGGATGGCCTGCATGGACGCACGCACGATGCTGCCATCAATGCCCACGCCATGGCGGGTCACGTTGCCGACGCGCAGCTCCAGGTAGGCCACGGCGCGGGCGTCGGCGCCGCTGCCGATGGAATGCTCGTGGTAGTCCAGCACCCGCACCTCCTGGCCCAGGCGCGTGGACAGCGCGTTGACGAAGGCGTCGATGGGGCCGTTGCCCTCGCCCTGCACATGGCCCATCCAGCCGCCCAGCACCACCTCGGCCGACAGGCGCACGGCACCGCCCGCCACCTCGGTCATCTGCGGCTGCACGACGGCAGCCACGGCGTCGCCGA
This sequence comes from Roseateles sp. P5_E8, assembly GCF_054177665.1. Taxonomy (NCBI): domain Bacteria; kingdom Pseudomonadati; phylum Pseudomonadota; class Betaproteobacteria; order Burkholderiales; family Sphaerotilaceae; genus Roseateles; species Roseateles sp. P5_E8. The sequence continues at coordinate 174,293 of NZ_JBGCUM010000001.1, forward strand.
TGCCGTACTCGCGCTCGAAGATGGCGTGCAGGTCAGCGGCGGTCAGCTCCTTGCCGGCGTCGTCCATGACGCGCTGCACGACCTGGCTGAACTCGATCTGCAGGCGTCGCGGCAGTTCCAGGCCGTACTCGGCTTCGAGCAGGTAGGCAATGCCGCCCTTGCCTGATTGGCTGTTCACGCGGATCACGGCGTCGTAGCTGCGGCCCAGGTCCTTGGGGTCGATGGGCAGATAGGGCATGTCCCAGATGTCGCCGGCCTTGCGCGCCGAGAAGGCCTTCTTGATCGCGTCCTGGTGGGAGCCGGAGAAGGACGTGTAGACCAGATCGCCGACATACGGGTGGCGGGGGTGCACGGGGATCTGCGTGCAGTGCTCGACGCAGCGACGCACCTCGTCGATGTCGGAGAAATCCAGCTGCGGGTCGACGCCCTGCGTGTACAGGTTCAACGCGATGTTGACAAGGTCGACGTTGCCGGTGCGTTCGCCGTTGCCGAACAGGCAGCCCTCGACGCGGTCAGCGCCGGCCATCAGCGCGAACTCGCCGGCTGCCGTGCCGGTGCCGCGGTCGTTGTGCGGGTGGACGGACAGCACGATCGAATCACGCCGTTCGAGATGACGGTGCATCCACTCGATCATGTCCGCGAAGATGTTGGGCGTGCTGTGCTCGACGGTGGCCGGCAGGTTGATGATGCACTTGCGCTCCGGCGTCGGTACCCACACGGCGGTGACCGCATCGACGACGCGCTTGCTGAAGGCCAACTCGGTGCCGGAGAACATCTCGGGCGAGTACTCGAAGCGCCAGTCCACGCCGGGCCGTGCAGCGGCCAGCTCCTTGATCTGGCGGGCATGCGAACTGGCCAGTTCGACGATGCCGTCTTCATCCTGCCCCAGCACAACGCGGCGCATGACGGGCGCGACGGCGTTGTAGACGTGGACGATGACGCGCTGGGCGCCATCCAGCGACTCGAAGGTGCGCTCGATCAGGTGCGAGCGCGCCTGCGTCAGCACCTGGATGGTCACGTCATCCGGGATGTGGCCGCCGTCGATGAGCAGGCGGATGAAGTCGAACTCGGTCTGCGATGCCGACGGGAAGCCGACCTCGATCTCCTTGAAGCCGATCTTCACGAGCTGCTGGAACATGCGCAGCTTGCGCGGGATGTCCATGGGCTCGATGAGCGCCTGGTTGCCGTCGCGCAGGTCGGTGCTCAGCCAGATCGGTGCGCGGGTCAGCACGGCGTCGGGCCAGGTGCGGTTCGGCAGAGTAACGGGGGCGAAAGAGCGGTACTTGAGCTGCGGTTGCTTCAACATGGTTTCCATCCGTGGGTGGGGTGGGGCAACCGGCAGCCTTTGAAAACACGAACGGCCCGCTGCGGTTGCATACGGGCCGTTGGGGTCAGAAGTGCGAAGGCGTGACTGACTAGCGAACCCGTGGTTCCTCTAGGGCTAGTAGCAGCAGGCCGATCGCGAAATTCATAGGGCCGGAATCTAGCATGAAAGTCTATTGATGCAAGCCGCGTTCATCGGGCTCGTCGGTGCTCGTGGAGATCACGCTGACCTGTTTGCCCTTGGCCTTGCGCCAGCCGTAGATGACGTAGCCGGACAGCCCGTACACGCAGAAGATCACGAACAACACCGTGGGCGGGTCCAGCGCGATGAGGCCGATTGCCAGCATGATGGCCACCAGCACGATGAAGGGCACGCTGCGCCGGCGGTCGAAGACTTTGAAGCTGTAGAAGGGCGCATTCGTGACCATCGAAAGCCCGGCGAACAAGGTCACGCCAAAAGCCGTCCAGCGCAGCCAGGCCATGTTGCCCACGCCGTTGTACCAAGGCGCGTCCACTGCGCACCAGATCAGCCCCATGACGATGGCCGCCGCTGCCGGGCTGGGCAGGCCCTGGAAGTAGCGCTTGTCGACGACGCCGATGTTGACGTTGAAGCGTGCCAGGCGCAGGGCAGCGCCGGCGATGTAGACGAAGGCCGGGATCCAGCCCGGCTTGCCCATGTCCTTGAGCGCCCACATATAGACGATGAGGGCCGGCGCGGCGCCGAAGGCGACCATGTCGGACAGGCTATCCATCTGCTCGCCGAAGGCCGACTGCGTGTTGGTCATGCGCGCGACGCGACCGTCCAGGCTGTCGAGGATGGCGGCGGCGAAGATGGCGACGCAGGCGACCTCGAAACGGCCGTTCATGGCCATGATGATGGCGTAGAACGCGCTGAACAGCGCCGCCAGCGTGATGGCGTTGGGCAGGGCATAGATGCCCTTGCGGCGGGGTCGGACGGCGACGCTGGGTTCGTCGTCCTCGGTGGGGTCAGGGGTCATGACCGGCAGGATAGCGCAGGGGGCTCTACTGACAAGTCCGGACTGCGGCCAAAACTAGCATGCGGCGACCCAACGAAAGGCTCCCATGCTGCAAGACCTCGACCCCAAGGCGCCCGCCGACTTCGACTTCATCATCGGCGACTGGCGCGTGCTGCACGAGCGGCTGAATTCGCGCCTCAACGGCTGCACGGAATTGACGCGCTTCGAGGGCCTCACGTCGACGCGCAAGCTGCTCGGCGGCTGGGGCAATATCGAGGACAACCTGATGCACCTGCCCGGCGGCGCCTATCGAGCGGCGGCGATGCGTTCCTTTGACCGCGCGACCGGCCTCTGGGCCATCTGGTGGCTGGACGGCCGCTCACCCCATGCGCTGGACGTGCCGGTGCGCGGTGCCTTCGAGAACGGCGTGGGCCAGTTCTACGCGGACGACCAGCTCGACGGCCGGCCCATCCGCGTGCGCTTCACCTGGTCCATCCAGGCAAACGGCCATCCGCGCTGGGAGCAGGCCTTCTCGCCCGACGCTGGCGCGACCTGGGAGACCAACTGGCGCATGGAGTTCATCCGCACCGGCGCCTGAAAGCAAAAAAGGCCGGCGCCTCGCGGCACCGGCCTTTCAGATCACGCTGAAAGCGCAGATCAGTTCTTGGCTTTGTCGACCAGCTTGTTGGCCTTGATCCAGGGCATCATTTCGCGCAGCTTTTCGCCAACGATCTCGATGGGGTGCTCGGCGTTCAGGCGACGACGGCTCAGCAGCGTCGGCGCGCCGGCCTTGTTTTCCAGGATGAAGCTCTTCGCGTAGTCGCCGGTCTGGATGTCCTTCAGGCACTGGCGCATCGCTTCCTTGGTGGCAGAGGTGACGACCTTGGGGCCGGTCACGTACTCACCGTACTCGGCGTTGTTCGAGATCGAGTAGTTCATGTTGGCGATGCCGCCTTCATAGATCAGGTCGACGATGAGCTTGAGCTCATGCAGGCACTCGAAGTAGGCCATCTCGGGCGCGTAACCGGCTTCGGTCAGCGTCTCGAAACCTGCCTTGATCAGCTCGACAGCGCCGCCGCACAGAACCGCTTGCTCGCCGAACAGGTCGGTCTCGGTTTCTTCACGGAAGTTGGTCTCGATGATGCCGGCCTTGCCGCCGCCGTTGGCAGCAGCGTAGCTCAGGGCCAGGTCGCGGGCCTTGCCGGACTTGTCGGCGTAGACGGCGATCAGGTGGGGCACGCCGCCACCTTGGCGGTAGGTGCCGCGCACGGTGTGGCCGGGGGCCTTGGGGGCAACCATCCAGACGTCCAGGTCGGCACGCGGCGTGACCTGGCCGTAGTGCACATTGAAGCCGTGCGCGAAGGCCAGCGACGCGCCTTCCTTGATGTTGGGCTCGACTTCGTTCTTGTAGACCTTGGCGATCTGCTCGTCGGGCAGCAGGATCATGACGACGTCAGCCGACTTCACGGCGTCGGCGATCTCGGCGACCTTCAGGCCAGCGCCTTCGGCCTTGGCCCAGGACGCGCCGCTCTTGCGCAGTGCGACGGTGACCTTGCAGCCGCTGTCATTCAGGTTCTGCGCGTGGGCATGGCCTTGTGAGCCGTAGCCGATGATGGTGACGTTCTTGCCCTTGATGAGGCTGAGATCGGCGTCCTTGTCGTAGTAGACGTTCATGATGAGTCGCTCCAGGAAAAAATTGTTAGGGGTTGAGGCTGATCAGACGCGCAGGATGCGCTCGCCGCGGCCGATGCCGGAGGCACCCGTGCGGACGGTTTCGAGAATGGCGGCGCGGTCGATCGCGTCGATGAAGGCGTCGAGCTTGCCGGCATCGCCGGTCAGCTCGATGGTGTAGGTCTTCTCGGTCACGTCGATGATGCGGCCGCGGAAGATGTCGGCGGTTCGCTTCATCTCCTCGCGCTCCTTGCCGACGGCGCGCACCTTGATGAGCATCAGCTCACGCTCGGTGTAGTTGCCCTCGGTGAGGTCGACGACCTTGACGACCTCGATGAGGCGGTTCAGGTGCTTGGTGATCTGCTCGATGACTTCGTCGCTGCCCGTCGTCACGATAGTCATGCGCGACAGGGATGCGTCCTCGGTCGGCGCGACGGTCAGGCTCTCGATGTTGTAGCCACGGGCTGAGAACAGGCCGACGACGCGCGACAGCGCACCGGGCTCGTTCTCGATGAGCAAGGCAATGATGTGTTTCATGGGATCTCGTCCTTGCTGCTCTTCAGCGCCGCTGGCGGTAACCAGCGAGCCTTGGCAGCGGGTTCGAATCGTTGAGGGAGGTTGCGTTGGTCGGCTGTTCTCGCCATTCGCCAGTGAGCTTCAGCGAGGGCGGTAACCCTCGCCAAAGCCCGCGGCTTCAGGCGCTCACAGGTCTTCCGACCCCAGCAGCATTTCCGAAATGCCCTTGCCCGCCTTGACCATGGGCCAGACGTTCTCGGTCGGATCGGTGCGGATGTCGAGGAACACGGTGCGGTCGGTCAGGCGCATCGCTTCCTTCAGCGCGGGCTCCACGTCGCTCGGCTTCTCGACCAGGATGCCGACGTGGCCATAGGCCTCGGCGAGCTTCACGAAGTCGGGCAGCGCGTCCATGTAGCTGTGCGAGTAGCGGCCGCCGTAGTCGAGCTGCTGCCACTGGCGCACCATGCCCAGGTAGCGGTTGTTCAGCGAGACGATCTTGACCGGCGTCTTGTATTGGAAGCAGGTCGACAGCTCCTGGATGCACATCTGGATGCTGCCTTCGCCGGTGATGCAGAACACGTCCGCGTCCGGCTTGGCCAGCTTGATGCCCATCGCATAGGGCAGGCCCACGCCCATCGTGCCCAGGCCGCCGGAATTGATCCAGCGGCGGGGCTCGTCGAACTTGTAGTACTGCGCGGCCCACATCTGGTGCTGGCCGACGTCCGACGTGATGTAGGTGTCGCGGTCGCGAGTCAGCTTCCACAGCGTGTCGACCACCATCTGCGGCTTGATGACTTCGTCCGAGTCCTTGAAGACCAGGCAGTCCTTGCTGCGCCATTCGTTGATCTGGTTCCACCAGGCATTGATGGCGCTGGCATCCGGCTTGGCCTGCGCTTCCTTCAGCTGGGCGATCAGTTCCTGCAGCACGTCCTTCACATCGCCGACGATGGGGATGTCGACGCGCACGCGCTTGGAGATCGACGAGGGGTCGATGTCCACGTGGATGATCTTGCGCTCGACCGAGCCGAAATGCTTGGGGTTGCCGATGACGCGGTCATCGAAGCGCGCGCCCACGGCCAGCAGCACGTCGCAGTGCTGCATGGTCATGTTGGCCTCATACGTGCCGTGCATGCCCAGCATGCCCAGGAAGCGCGGGTCGGTGCCAGGCATGGCGCCCAGGCCCATCAGCGTATTCGTGCACGGGAAGCCGAGCATGTCGACCAGTTGGCGCAGCTCGGCGCTCGCCTCGCCGAGGATGACGCCGCCGCCCGTGTAGATATACGGCCGCTTGGCCTGCAGCAGCAGCTGCACGGCCTTGCGAATCTGGCCGCTGTGGCCCTTCTTGGCAGGGTTGTAGGAGCGCATCTCGATGCGGTCCGGATAGCTGAAAGTGGTTCTGGCCAGCGACACATCCTTGGGGATGTCCACGACCACCGGGCCGGGCCGGCCGGTGCGGGCGATGTGGAAGGCCTTCTTCAGCGTCAGCGCCAGGTCGCGCACGTCCTTGACCAGGAAGTTGTGCTTGACGATGGGGCGCGTGATGCCGACCGTGTCGCACTCCTGGAAGGCGTCCAGGCCAATCGCCGGCGTGGGAACCTGACCCGTGATGATGACCATCGGGATCGAGTCCATATAGGCCGTCGCGATGCCGGTCACGGCATTCGTCACGCCAGGGCCCGAAGTGACCAGTGCGACACCGACTTCGCCAGATGCCCGGGCAAAGCCGTCAGCGGCGTGGACGGCGGCCTGCTCGTGGCGCACCAGCACGTGCTGGATGCTGTCCTGCTTATAGAGCGCGTCGTAGATGTAGAGCACCGCGCCGCCGGGGTAACCCCAGAGATGGCGCACTCCTTCGGCCTGCAGGCAGCGAACGAGGATCTCGGAGCCGTTGAGCTCCGTCGGTGTTTGGGAGGGGGAGTTTTGCGGCTGCGCCAGGGAGGCGCGCTTGATTTCCGCGGCAGACATGTCCATTTTTAGAACCTTTGTGAATTTCTCTAACGAAAAACCATTGGTGCTCCTCTTCACACCCTCATGAGGCGGATTCGGAACCTGCGCGATCAACAGATGGGGCCCGAGTTGGGCAGCCACCAAGAGACCAGATGACGCTATTGCGAAACCGCATTATGCCGGGCAAAAACGCTTGAGCCTTCGTATCAGGCGAATGCCATAATCTGCCGCTGCCTGGACCCTTCGCCCACGCCTTGGCCACCGACAAAGAACTCAACGACTTCCTGCGTACCGTGGATCGCCGCGCCTTCAAGCGCACGGCCTACCTCGTGCGCGACGACGATTCCGCACTGGACATCGTGCAGGAGGCCATGATCAAGCTGGCCGAGAAGTATTTCGACCGCCCTGCGGCCGAACTGCCGTTACTGTTCCAGCGCATCCTGTCGAACGCGACGATGGACCACTTTCGTCGCCAGAAGGTGCGCAGGGCGGTCATGACCAATATGTCCGACTTCGAGGGTGCCTCCTCGGACGAAGACTTCGACATCCTGGAAGTCCTCGAATCCCAGGAGGGCGCCCTGGGCGCTTTGAGCGCCGCCGACGAAGTCAGCCGGGCGCAGATCTTGCAACGCATTGAGGCCGAAGTGGAACAACTGCCGGCGCGTCAACGAGAAGCCTTCCTGTTGCGTTACTGGGAGGAACTGGATGTAGCCGAGACCGCCTCCGTGATGGGATGCTCCGAGGGCAGTGTCAAAACACACTGCTCGCGAGCGGTTCACTCATTGGCGAAGTCGCTCAAGGCCAAGGGGATCACGCTATGAAGTCGCCAAATTTTTCCGCCCCGTCCGCCGAACTGGACGCCCGCCTGGACGCAAGCGTGACGCGCTTCGGCCTGCGTGTGGCTGCCGGCCTGACCGAGCGCAGCGCCGCGTTGCCGCATGACGTGTCGGAGCGCCTGCGTTTCGCTCGCGAGCAAGCCCTCGCACGCGCCGTCCAGGCCCGCTCCGCAAGCCTGGCAACCCGCCCGGCCAGCGCCACCGTGGTGCAGGGTGGCGCCACGCTGGCCCTGGCTGGCGGCCCGCGCGGCGCCGACAACGGCCTTTGGGCCAAGCTGGCCGCCGCCCTGCCGCTGATCCTGCTGCTGGCCGGGCTGCTGCTGATGCAGCAGGGCCAGATCAACGAACAGATCGCCGCGGCCGCCGAGGTCGACACCGCCCTGCTCAGCGACAACCTGCCGCCGTCCGCCTTCAGCGACCCTGGCTTCGCGGAATTCCTCAGAGACGGAGATGAGTGACCGGATGCGCCTGACCCGCTCCCACCTGCTGATGACCCTGCTGCTTGGCGCAGCGGGGTTTTCTGCTTTTGCGCAGGCCCCTGAGCCCGCTGCCAGCGGTGTCGCGCCTTTGCCGGTCAGCAAGCCCCAGCCGCTTGCCAAACCCGCCGTGCCGGCGCTCACCGCACCCCCTGCGACCTGGGGCGGCCTGACGCCTCAGCAGCGCAGCCTGCTGGCACCGCTGGCGAACGACTGGGCCGAGATTGCCGTGTCGCAACGCAGCAAGTGGCTGAGCGCCACGCCCACGCTGGCCACGCTGCCGCCGGCCGAGTTGGCGCGGGTGCAGGAGCGCATGCGCGACTGGGCCCGCCTCTCGCCCACCGAGCGCGTGAATGCGCGCATCGGCTTCCAGGTCGCCAAGCAGGTGGACTCAGAGCAGCGCCAGGCCAAGTGGGACGCCTACCAGAACCTGCCGCCCGAGAAGCGCCAGGCGCTGAACGACAAGGCCGTCGCGCGCCGGCAGGCCGTCGCCCCGGGCTCGGTGGCCAAGGCGCTGGCTGCAGCGCCCAAGCCGAAATCCAACATCGTGCCGGCCGCGCCTAAGCTCGTGCCGGCGGTCCCCGTGACCGGCAGCCTGGTCCAGGCCAAGCCTGGCGCGACGACGGTGCTGATGACACGCGGGCCGACCCGGCCCAGCCACAACTCCGCGGGCGAGACCAAGGTCGTCGCCGACCCCGCCCTGGTCGACCCCAAGACGCTGCTGCCCCGATCGTTGAAGGCGCAGCAGCCCGCGTCCGCCCCGCGCTCATGACGGCTACGGCCGACCTGAACGCCACGCCGCCCGGCCTGGCGAGACGATTCGCGGCCTTCATCTACGAGGGCGTGCTGCTGTTCGGCGTGCTGTTCTTCGCCTGCTTCGTCTACGTCGTGCTGACCCGGCAACAGGATGCGCTGTTCGGGCTACCCGGCTACGTGTTCGCCTTCGCGGTGCCGGCGCTGTACTTCGTGACGTTCTGGACCCGCTCGGGCCAAACCCTGGCGCTGAAGACCTGGCACCTGCGCGTGGTGGACGCGCACGGCCAGCCGCTGACGGTCGGCCGGGCTTTTGCTCGTTACGTTCTCAGCTGGCTGTGGGTCTTGCCCGGCTTGAGCCTGTGGACCTTCGGCGTGCGGGGCTGGCTGCTGGCCGCGGCGGTGGTGGCGTGGATGGTCGCCTACACGCTGCTGGCGCGCCTGCACCCGCAGCGACAATTGCTGCACGACGCCCTCTGCGGCTCGCGCGTCATTACCCAACTTCCCGTGCGTTCATGAGCGCCGCGCCGGGCCGTCCCAAGCAAACTCACTCCCGCTCGGCGGGACAGCGCGTAGCGCGAAGGGTGCTCCAATGACCAACCCGCACAAGGGCCGAACCGGCCTGGACCGCATCGTCCACGCCGCCGGCTATTCCTGGGCCGGTCTCAAGGCCGCCTACACCGGCGAAAGCGCGTTCCGCCAGGAGACCTGGCTTTGCATCGTCGCCGCGCCCTTGTCGTTCTGGCTGGCCAGGACCTGGGAGCAGGCCGCGTTGCTGCTGGGCTCGCTGCTGCTGCTGCTCATCGTCGAACTGCTGAATTCGGCCATCGAGGCCGTCGTCGACCGCGTGTCCTTTGAGCGGCATGACCTGTCCAAGCGCGCCAAGGACATCGCCAGCGCCGCCGTGCTGATGGCCCTGGTGCTGGCGGCGGGCATCTGGGGCGCGGCCGTCTGGCAGCACCTTCGCTGAACTGCGACAGTCGGGCCCATGAAGGGTCGAGGTTTCAAGCTGATTCCCAGCCACGTCGACGGCGTCGAGGTGGTCGTGGCCGACTCGGCGCTGGCCTTCGGCCGCCACACGCATGACGAGTTCGGCATCGGCCTCATCGAGCGCGGTGCGCAGAAATCGGCCAGCGGGCGCGGTGTCGTCGAGGCCGGTGCGGGCGACCTGATCACGGTCAACCCGGGCGAGGTGCACGACGGCAAGCCCTTCGACGCGAGCGGGCGGCGCTGGCGCATGCTTTACGTCAACCCGGCCCGGCTGCTTGACGCGGCGGGGGACATCGCACCGGGCGCGTCCTTCGAGTTCACGGCACCGGTCATCCGCGATGCGGTGCTGGTGGCCCGTTTTCGCACGCTGTTCGACGCGGTGACGGAAAGCGAATCGCTGCGGTCCGAGACCGCGCTGCTGGCGCTGACGGCCCGGCTGCTGCGGCCCTCTCCCACCGAACGCGCCGCCGTGGGTGCCGGCGTCACCGCGGCGCGCGAGCGCATCGACGACGACCCTGCGGCTGGGCAGACGCTGGCCGATCTGGCCGCCAATGCAGACCTGAGCCGCTACCAGTTCCTTCGTGCCTTCACACGCCTGACCGGCCTGCCGCCCCACGCCTACCTGCTGCAACGCCGCGTGCAGCGCGCCCGCCAACTCGTGCGCGGTGGCCTGCCGCTGGCCGAGGCAGCAGCGGCCAGCGGCTTTTCGGATCAGAGCCACATGACGCGCTGCTTCGCGCGCAGCTTCGGCCTGACACCCGGCGCATTCATCCGTCGCTGAAATTTCGTTCAAGACGCACGGCAGCCGCCGCAGCAGCATGGCGCTCCCCTCAAGGAGCACCCGCATGAACCTCGAATTCCTGACCGTCTCGCTGCTCGTCGTTGCCTCGCCCGGCACGGGTGCGGCCGTGACCATCGCCGCCGGCCTGTCGCGCGGCACACGCACGGCGGCCGTCGCGGCCCTGGGCTGCACGCTGGGCATCGTGCCGCACATGCTGGCCGCGGTGACGGGCCTGGCAGCGCTGCTGCACGCCAGCAGCGTGGCGTTCGAGGTGGTGAAGTTCGCCGGCGTCGCCTACCTGCTCTACCTCGCCTGGATGACGTGGCGCGAGAAAGGCGTGCTGACCATCGAGCCCGATGGCGCCGAGCGCTCAGACTGGCAGGTCATCCGGCACGCCGTGCTCGTGAACCTGCTCAACCCCAAGCTGTCGATGTTCTTCCTGGCCTTCCTGCCGCAATTCATCGCACCCGATGAAGCGGCGCCGACCGTCGCGATGCTGCAGCTGTCGGCCATCTTCATGGCCATGACCTTTGCGGTCTTCGCGCTTTACGGCGCCTTCGCGGCGCGCATGCGCGAGCAGGTGCTCGGCAGCCCGAAGGCGATGGCCTGGCTGCGGCGCAGCTTTGCGCTCACCTTCGTCGGCTTAAGCGCAAAGCTGGCACTAACGTCGCGCTAGACGGCGGCTTCGTCCGTCTCGCCCGTGCGGATGCGCACGACCTGCTCGACCGACACCACGAAGATCTTGCCGTCGCCGATCTTGCCGGTCTTGGCGGCCTTCAGGATGGCGTCGATGCAGCGGTCGACCTCGTCGTCCTTGACGACCACCTCGACCTTGACCTTGGGCAGGAAGTCGACGACGTATTCAGCGCCGCGATACAGCTCGGTGTGGCCCTTCTGGCGGCCGAAGCCCTTGACCTCGGTGACCGTCAGGCCCGAGGCGCCCACCTCGGCCAGCGCCTCGCGGACCTCGTCCAGCTTGAACGGCTTGATGATGGCGGTGATCTGCTTCATGACGGACTCCTATTCAGATTGACTTGAGTTTACGCACGGAACTTGGACGTGATGGGGTAACGCCAATCCCTGCCGAAGCCCCGGTGGGTGATGCGTATGCCCACCGGCGCCTGGCGGCGCTTGTATTCGTTGATCTTGATGAGGCGCGTGACGCGCTCGACGTCCTCCGGCTTGAAGCCGGCGGCGACGATCTCAGCGATGGATTGGTCCTGCTCCATGTAGAGGGCCAGGATGGCGTCCAGCACCGGGTACGGCGGCAGGCTGTCTTCGTCCTTCTGGTCGGGGCGCAGCTCGGCCGAGGGCGGGCGCGTGATGATGCGATCCGGGATGATCTCAGCGCCTTGCGCATTGCGCCAGCGGGCGAGGCGGAAGACCAGCGTCTTGGCCACGTCCTTGATGACCGCGAAGCCGCCGGCCATATCGCCGTAGAGCGTGCAGTAGCCCGTCGCCATCTCGCTCTTGTTGCCGGTCGTCAGCACGATGCTGCCGAACTTGTTGGACAGGGCCATCAGCAGCGTGCCGCGGATGCGCGCCTGGATGTTCTCCTCGGTCGCGTCCAGAGGCAGGCCCTTGAACTCGTCGGCCAGCGTGGCGAGGAAGGCGTCGAACTCCGGCACGATGGACTTCTCGTCATAGCGCACGCCCAGGCGCTCGGCCATGTCGCGTGCATCAATCCAGGAGATGTCGGCCGTGTAGGGCGACGGCATCATGACCGTGCGCACCTTGTCGGCGCCCAGTGCGTCGACGGCGATGGCCAGCACCAGGGCGGAGTCGATGCCGCCCGACAGGCCGATGAGGGCGCCGGGGAAGCCGTTCTTGCCCAGGTAGTCGCGCACGCCGGTGACGAGCGCCTGCCAGACCTGGGCCTCGAACTCGGGTTCGGGGGTGATGGCGCCGCTGAGGCGCTTGGTCGCCAGGTCAACCTCGACGATGGCGAGAGCCTCCTCAAACATCGGCGCGCGTGCGGCCAGCGTGCCGTCGGCCTGCACGGCGAAAGACGCGCCATCGAAGACGACCTCGTCCTGCCCACCGACGAGGTGGGCATAGAACAGCGGCAGGCCCGAAGCGCGCGCGCGTTCGGCCATGCGCTCCTCGCGTTCGGCGACCTTGCCGATGTGGAAGGGCGAGGCGTTGATGACGCAGAGCGCTTCGGCGCCCGCGACCTGGGCAGCTGCGGCAGGTTCGTCGAACCAGGCGTCCTCGCAGATCAGCAGGCCGACCTTGAGGCCGCGCACGTCGAAGACCACGGGGCCCAGGCCGGCATCGCGGCCCGAGTAGAAGTAGCGGCGCTCGTCGAACACCTGGTAGTTGGGCAGCTCGCGCTTGGCGTAGGTCTGCGTGACGCGGCCGCCGGTCAGCACCGAGGCGGCGTTCAGGCAGGGCGGCAGCGACCAGCTGCGCTCGCGGGCAACGCCGTCCTCGCGCGCCTGCGGGTGACCCACAACCACGTGCAGACCGGCCAAGTCGGCCAGCTCGCTGGCGATACGCTGCAACTGCACACCGCAGGCGGCCAGAAAGGCCGGGCGCAGCAGCAAGTCCTCGGGCGGGTAGCCGCACAGCGCCAGCTCGGGCGTGACCACCAGATCAACCCCGGCCGCGTGCGCCTGGCGCGCTTGGGCAATGATGCGGTCCGCATTGCCCGCAAGGTCGCCCACGGTGACATTGATCTGGGCGAGGGCGACTTTGACGGACGGCGAGGGCATGGGACTCATTTCAAACGGGACGGCGGCAGCAAAAAATTATGTCATCCGGGTCGATGCCGACCCGGCGGCATTGCCTCTTGCCGCCTGGGATGCGCTACTGGCGCAACAGGCGCGGCCGACACCCTTCATGCGCATGGCCTATCTGCGCGCCATGCACGCCTCCGGCAGCGCCACGGCCGAGACCGGCTGGCAGCCGCAGTTCGTGTCGATCTGGGCGGGTGACGAGCTGGTGGCGGCCTGCCCTGCTTACCTGAAGACGCACAGCTACGGCGAATACGTCTTCGACTGGGCCTGGGCCGATGCCTACCGCCGCCATGGCTTGAACTACTACCCCAAGCTGCTGGTCGCCGTGCCCTTCACGCCGGTGCCGGGCAGCCGGCTGCTTGCGGTGGACGACGAGACGCGGGCCTTGCTGGCGCAGGCGCTGCGGGCGCTGGCGCAGGAGACCGAGGTCTCGTCGCTGCATGTGCTGTTCGGCGACGTGGCCGACCAGGTGGCCTTGGCTGACGCCGGCTGCACGGCGCGCGCCGGCGTGCAGTTCCACTGGACGGCCGAGGGTGACGCGGACTTCACCGCCTTCCTCGCCCGCCTGCAACGCGACAAGCGCAAGAAGATCCAGCAGGAACAGCGCCGCGTGCGTGAGGCGGGTGTCGTGTTCGAGGCCCGCAACCGCGCTGACATCAGGCCGGAGGACTGGGACTATTTCTACCGTTGCTACCAGCAGACCTACCGCGAGCACCACAGCACGCCCTACCTCAGCCGCGACTTCTTCGCCCGCATGGCCAGCGACATGCCGGAGCACTGGCTGATGTTCACGGCGTTGCGCGAGGGCGAGCGCGTCGCCACGTCGCTGATCGCGCTGGACCCCGACCGCCGCGCTGCCTTCGGCCGCTACTGGGGCGCCACCGAGCACATCCCCAACCTGCATTTCGACGCCTGCTACTACCAGCCTCTGGCCTGGTGCATCGCCCACGGCTACCAGCGCTTCGAGGGCGGCGCCCAGGGCGAGCACAAGATGGCGCGCGGCCTGATGCCCACGCCGACCGCGTCCAGCCACTGGCTGGCGCATCCCGCGTTTGCGGATGCGGTGGGTGACTTCCTGGCCCGCGAGGGTCAGGCCATGCAGGGCTATGTCAGCGAGTTGGCGGAGCACCGGCCGTTCAAATCGCCCGCTTGACCCGCCCCCCGGTTCACGGGGTTCTGGGCTCTTTCTCGCGAGTCCCTGCGAACCAGCACAAGTTTTCTGCAGTTGAGCAAAGGTGGCCGCGCCGCAAACCCGGAGCATCGGGCAGCCCCAACTTCCTGCCGGACTGCCCCCATGAGCCCTCGTACCCGCAGCCAGGCCCGCCTGAAGCCTCTCGCACTCGCCGCTGCGCTCGCGGTTTGTGCCATGCCGGCCCAGCCGACCACGTTCACCTTCAGCTCAAACGTTCCCAACGCGACCTGGGATCTCGCCGGCAACTGGTCGCCTCGCTTCCTGCCCGGCGTGAGCGACATTGCCAAACTCGGCGCCCATGACGTCACCGTGCGAAGCGCGGTTGATCTGTCGATCTCCAGCTTCACGGGCACCGGCACGCTCGGCGTGACGGGCAGCAGCTTGAGCTTCGCGGCTGCTTCCACCATCGGCACGCTGAACGTGAGCGGCGGAACCCTGACCGGCGCCGGCACGCTTGCCGTGGCCAACGCCTCCAGTTGGACAGGTGGAACGATGAGCGGCACGGGCAGCACCACCTTCAGCGGCGAGCTGGCAATCGGCGCTCTGACTGGCAGCACGACCCAGACATTGGTGCAACGCAGCCTGATCCTGGACGGCGGCAGCAAATGGGCCGAAAGAAGCACCATCACCTTGAGCAACGGGGCGACGTTGACCAACAACGCCGGCCATACTTTCGACGACCAAGGCTACGCCACCAAGAGCATCACCAGCAGCGGTGCAGGCAACAGCTTCGTCAACGCAGGCACCTACAAAAAGAGCGGCGCCGGTTTCACCACCATCAACACCGCGTTCACCAACAGCGGCACACTGGCTCTTGAAAACGGCTTCCTGACCCTGGCCGGCACCACCAACTGGACCGGCAACAGCAGCATCGTGAATCTTGACCGGCTGACCGTGGCCGGAAACAGCACCTGGAGCGGAAACGGCAGCGTTGCCTTGAGTGGCTTCGGAGGCCTGACCAACGGCAGCCTGAAGACGTTCGACGACCAGAATGACGGCCTGGCCAGCCTGACCGGCAGCTCACGCAACAGCTTCAACAACTACGGCACCTTCTCCAAGAGCGGCGGTGGCACCACCACCATCAGCATCGCGTTCAGCAACAGTGGCACGCTGGCGGTGAACAAGGGCACGCTGAACATGAGCGGTGGCTACAGCGGCAACGGCAGCGTCAACGTGACGGGCACCGGCACGCTGAGCATTGACACCGCCGCCACCATCAGCGGCAGCCTGAACCTGGCTGCGGGCACTCTCACCGGGGCCGGCACCCTGAACGTGAGTAAAGCCTCCACATGGATGGGTGGGACGATCAGCGGCAACACAACCAACCCCATCACGTTCAACGGCGGGCTGACGATCAGTGGCAGTGCGGTGAAGACCTTGGACCAACGCAACCTGACCCTGGCCAGCGACAGCAGCTGGAGCGGAAACGGCACCATCACGTTGAACCAAGCCACAACGCTGACCAACAGCGCCAACAAGACGTTCGACGACAAGAACGTCGGCGCTGCCAGTCTGACTGGCGCTGGCACTTTCAAGAACGCCGGCACCTATACCAAGAGCGACGCCGGCACGACCACGATCAAAACGGTGTTCGACAGCGCCGGGGGTACGGTGACTGTAAACAAGGGCACGCTGGCCTTTGACACCAGCTCTCGCATCAATGGCGGCACCTTTAACGTCGAAAGTGACGCCGTACTGCTTCTTTCGGCTGCTCAATCCGGCGACATGGATTACCTGAACGTGAACGGAGGCACATTGAGCGGCCAGCTGAGCAGTCTGCGCGGCACCGGCAACTGGACGGGCGGGATGATGAAAGACGGGCTCATCAAAAGCTTTGGTGGCACTTGGGCGATCTCCGGTCCAGCCACCAAGACCCTGAGCAACTTCCATCTCACCACGTCGGAATTCCCCGCCTTCTGGGTGGATGGCGGCTCCATCGCCTTCACCGGTAACTCCGTGATCACTGCTTGGCGCTTCTACGACGGGCATACCGAATCCGTCAGCATGACCAGCAGCGGCGCAGGAAACAGATTCGAGAACCTCTACGACTATTACAAGGGCGGCGTGAACACGAGCACCATCGAGCCAGCCTTTGTGAATGACCGCAGGGCCAAATTGACAGTGGGCGGTGGCAAGCTGGTCTTGAGCAGCGGCGTTAGCGATCAGGATGCAAGCGAACGCGGCAGCATCAGTGTGGCGAGCGGCGCCACACTGATGCTGGGGGCCGACAGCACCACGGGCAGCTTTGCCCATGCGGGCACGCTGGAACTGGGCGCGAGCCACCTCTCGGTGGCGCTGGACTACAGCAACACGGGCTTCGGCGTCGGCAATGCCTTCAACCGCCGCGCCGGTGTTACCGGCACAGGCCAGATCCTGGCGCTGGGCAATGTGCAGCAGACGCTGTCGGGCAGCTTCGTCCAGCTCGGCAACACGGCCAGCGCCGTGCTGGCGCTGCCGAGCACACGCGTGGGTGACGGGCCTGTGTCGACCAGCTTCAAGATCAACAACATCGGCAACGGGGCCAGCCTGCGCGGCGCCATCCAGGACGGCGGAATCACCTCGGCGGCGCTGAGCGGCAGCGGCGTCACGGCGCAGAACTGGGGGGCCTTGGCGGCCGGCGGGTCAAGTGGCAGCTACACCGTCACCTACCCCCCCACGGGCGCCAGTGCCGGGCTGACAGGCCAGTCGCTGGCCATCGTCAACAACTTCGACAACGTGGCCGGCCAGACGCTGAACATCACCGGCGGCAAGGTCTACGCGCCGGCCGTGGCGCAGTTGGGCATCAGTACGCTGGACCTGGGCATCGTCCACGTCGGCGACATGGCGGCTGGCAGCATCACGGTGCGCAACGCCGCGTCCGTGGCGGCGCTCAACGACGGGCTGTGGGCCAGCGCCAGCGCAGGCGGCGCCTTCGTCGCCCAGGCCGGCATCGCCGACCTCGCAGCCGGTCAGCAGGACAGCCTCCTGGTCAAGCTGGACGCCTCGCAAGCAGGTGTGTTCAACGGCACCGCCACGCTCGACTTGTTCAGCCGCAACGCCGACATGAGCGACCTCACCCTGGCCAGCCAGCAAGTGACGCTCAAGGCCCAGGTCAACCACTACGCCGAACTGGGCCTGTCCAAGCTCAGCGGTGCCGGCAGCTTTGCCGGCGGCGGCAAGCTCTATACGCTGAACTTCGGCACGCTGACCGAAGGCAGCGGCAACCTGAGCGCCGAGCTGGCCGTCGGCAATCTGGCTGAAGGCCTGGCCGACATGCTGGGCCTCAAGTTCGAGCTGGGCACGGCCAGCCTGCATTTCAGCCTCAACGGCTTCGGCCCTGTCAGCGGCCTGGCCGCAGGCGACAGCCAGGGCGGCCTGCAAGTCGGCTTCAGCGGCCTGCTGACTGGCCGCTTCGACGAAGTCGTCACACTGCACGCCATCGGCAGCAATGCCAGCGGCTACGCGGGTGCGCTGGGCGACGTGCAGTTGCGCCTGGTGGGCGAAGTGGCCGCCGTGCCGGAGCCGGCCAGCTGGGCGCAGTTGGCGCTGGGCCTGGCGGGCCTGCTGGGCTTCATGGCGCGGCGCCGCATGGGCGGGCATGGAGACCTCCATGCGCGAGGCTGAGCCGCAGCTGACAAGCGTAAACACCGCCTGCGCCGCGCCGGCATTGGGCACAACAATGCGCGCCGATGCGCGACGCCCCTCCAGCACCCAACGACGAGCCGACGCAGCCGCCCGGCGCGGCGCGGCTGCTGCTGATCGACGACGCGCCGGAGCAGCTGCGCCAGCTCTCCGAACTGCTGGCGCGCCACTACCGGCTGCTGCATGCCACGGACGGCGTCTCGGGCTTTCACCGCGCGCAGGCGCAGCTGCCCGACCTCATCCTGCTGGACCTGCTCATGCCCGGCATGGACGGCCACGCCGTCTGCCGGCTGCTCAAGGCCGATGCGGCCACCTGTGAGATCCCGGTGATCTTTCTCTCGGCCCACGCGAATGCCCAGCAACGGCTGGACGGCCTGCGCCTGGGCGCGGTGGACTACATCGGCAAGCCCTTTCTGGCCGAAGAGGTGCTGGCCCGCGTCCACGTGCACCTGCCGCGCGCCGCCGCGGCACCGGGGCCGCTGGCCGCTGCGTGCGACCCGGAACTGGCTTTCGTGCATGCGGCTACGCGGCTCATCAGCGAACAGCTGGCGACACTGCCCTCAGTGAGCCAGATGGCCGACCAGCTGGGCCTGAGCGAGCGGCGCCTGTCCACGCTGTTCCGCAAGCACCTGGGGCTGACGGTGTCGGGCTTCGCCAGCGAGGAGCGCATCCGCCTGGGCTGCCAGATGCTGGCGACCACGCCCATGAGCGTGCAGGACATCGCCCTCGACGTGGGCTTTGCCAATGCGGCCAACTTCTCCACCGCCTTCCGCGAGCGCCTGGGGTTGACGCCGCAGGCCTGGCGCCAGCAGCAGCGCAACGGCGCCAGCGCTTGATGCGGCCCTGGCGGTGCTTGGTCTTCTGCCTGATCTGGCTGGTCGTCGCTGCTGCGGCGCAGGCACAGCCCCGACCGGCCTGGCTGCTGCTTGAGGACCCCGGCGGCAACCTGACGCTGGCCGACGTGCAGACGCGCAGCGGCGAATTCAAACCCCACCAGCCCACCAGCCGCCTGCGCACGCCAGGCTACACGCGCACGGCCCTGTGGGCGCAGCTTGAACTGCCCGCCAACGCGCGGCCCGAGACGCTGTGGCTGGTGATGACGCTGACGCGCATGGAGCATGCGCAGCTGTGGGTCGAGGCGCCCGACGGGCAATGGCGGCATGCGCAGGCCGGCCTGCTGGTGCCGCACGGGCAATGGCCGCTGGACACCAGCGACGTGAGCTTCGAGCTGCGCCCCGAACCAGGCCGGCCGCTGCGCCTGATGCTGCGCGAGTCGGGTCGCACGGTCGGCTCCTTCGACGCCCTGCTGTGCCGGCCCAGCGACTGCCTAGGCGAAAACCGCAACACCGCTCTGGCCATCGCCGTGCTGGCCGGCAACCAGATGCTGGCCGCCGCCGGCTACCTGCTGCTGTTCTTCTTCTGGCGCCGGGCGGCCTTCGCGCTGATGGCGGGCTCGGTCGCCGCCTACGGGCTCTACGAGCTGAGCCTGCACGGCCTGAGCTTCCAGTACCTCTGGCCCAACGCCACCGGCTGGGCAGCGCGCAGCCTGGTGGTGCTGATGGGCGCGGCGCAGCTGCTGAATTCGCTGGCCGTGGCCGCCATCCTGCCCATGCGCCTGGCTGCGGCGACGCTGCGCTGGGCGTTGGCTGCGGCCTGGCTCGCCATAGCCGCCGCGCTGCTCACGGCCCTGTGGGGCGACTACCGGGCCGTGGCGCCGCTCGTCAACGCGCTGACGGGCCTGTGCGGCCTGCTAACGCTGGTGCTGGCCGGCTGGGGCTGGTGGCGGCGCCTGCCGCTGGCCGGCTGGGCCGCGGTGGTGATGGCGTCCGCGGTGGTGGGCGCGCTGCCGCGCTACGCCTATGTGCTGGGTTGGCTGGAGATGGGGCCGGTGATGTGGCTGACCACGCCCATCGTGCTGCTGCTGTCCCACCTGCTCCTGCTGGTGGCGCTGGTGCAGCAGGTGGTGCAGCAGCGCCGCGCCGAGCTCGCTGCGCAGGCGCAACTGCTGCAGGAACGGGCCGCTCGCAGCGACGAGCTGGAACGACAGGTGACTCAACGCACCGCAGAGCTGCGCGACGCGCTCGCGGAGGCACACAGCCAGCACCAGCAGCGCAGCCGGCTGCTGGCCTTCATCGGCCACGACCTGCGCGCGCCGCTGGCCGCCACGGTGAGCTATCTGCGTCTGCTGGGCGGCAGCGGCCGGCGCGACCAGCAGCTGCGCGCCAGCGTCGAGCAGGGCGTGGGCTATCAGCTGGCGCTGATCGACGAGTTGGTGGAGTTCTCGCGCGGCGAGCTGCAGGAGCTGGAGCTGGTGCCCGCGCCGCTCTACATCCACGGCCTGCTGCACGAGCTGGCCGAGCAGGGCGAGCTGCTGGCGCGCCAGCGCGACAACGTCTTCCAGGCCCGCATCCACCCCGAGCTGCCCGCCGTCGTGCTGGCCGACGCCAAGCGCCTGCGCCAGGTGTTGCTCAACCTGCTGTCCAACGCCGCCAAGTTCACGGCCGAGGGGCGCATCGAATTGAGTGTCACGCCCTGCCCCACGTCTGCCGGCTGCTGGCGCTTCGAGGTGGCCGACACCGGCAGCGGCATCGCGCCTGAAGACCAGGCCCGGCTGTTCGAACCCTTCTGGCGCGCGCCGCCGCCAGAGGGCCAGCCGCAGGCGGCCGGCTCCGGCCTGGGCCTCGCCGTGGCCAGGCACATCGTCGAGGCCATGGGCGCCCGCATAGCGCTGCACAGCGCGCCGGGCCAGGGCAGCCGCTTTATCTTCAGCCTGCCGCTGGCGCCCGGCCGCGCCGAGGAAGTCCTGATGCCAGCCGATGGCGCCAGCACGCCCGCCGACGCCTCGGAGCCGAGCCGGCTGGCCTTGCTCATCGACGCGCCGCAAGGCCATGCCGACCGCGTCGCCGAGCTGCTGTTCACCGCCAACATCGAGGTCGAGCGCCCCGCCGCCGCCGCCGCGCTGCCGCCCGCCGACCTGCTGCTCTGCGACCCGCAGCTGATGAATGAAGCCGGCCTCGCGCAGCTGCGGCACTGGCGCGCCGCAGACCCCTCGCGCCGCTGCATCGCCCTCATCGACCGCCCGCTGGCGCAGGAGCTGGCGGCTCTGTTCGACGCCTCGCTGTACAAGCCCGTCAACGCCGCCTTGCTGGCCGAGTGCCTGGCCTAATGAAAAGAGCGCCCTCAGGCGCTCCTTTGCACATCGGCCGGCTGCTTACTTCGCCAGCGACTTGGCGTAGTTGTCCATGCCTTCGACGATCTCGGACTTGGCCTTGTCCGGGCCTTCCCAGCCCTTGACCTTGACCCACTTGTTGGGCTCCAGGTCCTTGTAGTGCTCGAAGAAATGCTGGATGGCCTTCAGGCGCATCTGGTTCACGTCTTCGACGCTTTTCCAGTGGCTGTACATCGGCAGGATCTTGTCGGTGGGCACGGCCAGCAGCTTGGCGTCACCGCCGGCTTCGTCGTCCATCATCAGCACGCCCAGCGGGCGGCAGGTGACGACGACGCCGGGCGTCAACGCGAACGGGGTGATGACGAGCACGTCGACCGGGTCGCCGTCATCGGCCAGCGTCCTGGGGATGTACCCGTAGTTGCACGGGTAGTACATCGGCGTGGTCAGGAAGCGATCCACGAACAGCGCGCCGCTCTCCTTGTCCACCTCGTACTTGATCGGGTCGGCATTCATCGGGATCTCGATGATCACGTTGAACTCGTCGGGCACCTTGGCGCCGGGGGTCACGTTGTGCAGGCTCATGGTCTCGTTCTTGGGGGCTGGAAAACCCGCATTCTAGATTTCCCCAACATCGCTGGTAAACGCGCAACTGCGGCGTCAAGCCCGGCCCGTAAGCTCGATCCGCTGTACTCAGGCGTAACCCGCCCGGGGTCATGAATCACACGCTGAACAGGAGACTCATACATGTCGACGGAAATGGCGCTGTACTTTGCGCTGGCTTGCGGCCTCGCAGCCGTTCTTTATGGCTTCATACAACGAAGCTGGATCCTGAGCCAAGACGCGGGCAATGCCCGCATGCAGGAGATCGCCACGGCGATCCAGCAGGGTGCCGCCGCCTACCTCGGCCGGCAGTACCGCACCATCGGCATCGTCGGCGTCGTGCTGGCCATTGCCATCGCCGTCGTGCCCGGCCTGGGTCTGACGACGGCCGTCGGCTTCGTCATCGGCGCGGTGCTGTCGGGCATCTGCGGTTTCATCGGCATGAACATCTCGGTGCGCGCCAATGTGCGCACCGCGCAGGCCGCCTCCAAGGGCATCGGCCCGGCGCTGGACGTGGCCTTCAAGGGCGGCGCCATCACCGGCATGCTGGTCGTGGGCCTGGGCCTGCTGGGCGTGGGCGGCTTCTATCTCGCCATCGGTGGCGGGCATGACAGCACGGCGCTCAAGCCCATGCTGGGCCTGGCCTTCGGCTCGTCGCTGATCTCCATCTTTGCGCGCCTGGGTGGCGGCATCTTCACCAAGGGCGCGGACGTCGGCGCCGACCTGGTGGGCAAGGTCGAGGCCGGCATCCCGGAAGACGACCCGCGCAACCCGGCCGTGATTGCCGACAACGTGGGCGACAACGTCGGCGACTGCGCCGGCATGGCGGCCGACCTGTTCGAAACCTACGCGGTGACGCTGATCGCCGCGATGGCACTCGGCGCGCTGATGATCACCGGCACAAGCGCCTTGGCCGGCGTCGTCTACCCGCTGGCACTCGGCGGCGTGTCCATCCTCGCGTCCATCGTCGGCTGCTACTTCGTCAAGGCCAGCCCGGGCATGAAGAACGTGATGCCGGCGCTGTACAAGGGCCTGATCGTGGCCGGCGTGCTGAGCCTGATCGCCTTCTTCTTCGTCACCAAGGCGATGTTCCCCGGCCCCATCGAGCTGACCGCTGGCGGCACGACCAGCGCGATGGCGCTGTTCGGCGCCTGCGTCGTTGGCCTGGTGCTGACGGCGGCCATGGTCTGGATCACCGAGTACTACACCGGCACGCAGTACCACCCGGTGCAGCACGTCGCCCAGGCCTCCACCACCGGTCACGGCACCAACGTCATCGCCGGCCTGGGCGTGTCGATGAAGTCCACCGCCTGGCCCGTGCTCTTCGTCTGCGCGGCCATCTACTCGGCCTTTGCGCTGGCGGGCCTGTACGGCATTGCCGTCGCGGCCACGTCCATGCTCAGCATGGCCGGCATCGTCGTCGCGCTGGACGCCTACGGCCCCATCACCGACAACGCCGGCGGCATTGCCGAGATGGCCGAACTGCCGGCTTCCGTGCGGGACGTCACCGACCCGCTGGACGCCGTCGGTAACACCACCAAGGCCGTCACCAAGGGCTATGCCATCGGCTCCGCCGGCCTGGCCGCGCTGGTGCTGTTTGCCGACTACACGCACGCGCTGGAAGCGCGCGGCATGCACGAGGTGTTCTCGCTGTCCGACCACAAGGTCATCCTGGGCCTCTTCCTCGGCGGCCTGATCCCCTTCCTGTTCGCCGCGATGGCGATGGAAGCCGTGGGCCGTGCTGCGGGTGCCGTCGTCGTCGAGGTGCGCAAGCAGTTCGCCGACGGCGCCATCATGGCCGGCCTGCGCAAGCCGGACTACAGCGCGGCGGTCGACATGCTGACCACGGCGGCCATCAAGGAAATGATCGTGCCGTCGCTGCTGCCCGTGGCGGCCCCCATCCTGGTGGGCATGATCCTCGGCCCGGCGGCGCTGGGCGGCCTGCTGATGGGCACCATCGTCACCGGCCTGTTCGTAGGCATCTCCATGTGCACCGGCGGCGGCGCCTGGGACAACGCCAAGAAGCTGATCGAGGAAGGCTTCACCGACAGCAATGGCGTGCTGCACAAGAAGGGCTCGGAGGCGCACAAGGCCGCCGTCACCGGCGACACCGTGGGCGACCCCTACAAGGACACCGCCGGCCCGGCCGTGAACCCGCTGATCAAGATCATCAACATCGTCGCCCTGCTGATCGTGCCGCTGCTGCCCATGCCAGTGGGCAGCCACGCGCCGGAGCCTGCTCCTGCAGTGGCGACAGCCCCGGCCGCACCCGCAGCCAGCATGGCAGAACTGCCTGCTGAACTGCCAGCTGAACTGCCAGCTTCGGCTGCCTCGCAGTAAAGCGACGTAAAACCCGCTCAAACGGCCTGCTTGCAGGCCGTTTTCACGTCTGGGCCACGGCAAAATCGGGCCATGGCGAGCACAGCGATCACAAGACACGAACTGACGCGGCGACGCGAACAGTTGCAGGACTTGCAGCGCTACCTCGCCGTGCTGGAGGCCGACCACGACGGCTCCCGTGCCAAGCTGCTGGGCTTCCGGCTGCGCTATCTGGACGCGTTAGGGCCGCTGATGCGCGACCTCGACGAACTGGAGGCCCAGCTGCTGCAGGCCACCTCGCTGCTGTCCGAGGCGCTGAAGCGCCAGGGCGTCGAAGCCCCCCTGCCCGCCTCGCCGCGCGCCAAGGCTTGGCCCGATGTGGCCGCCCTGCCCGCCGCCACGCCGCTGCCGCCCGAACCCACCGGCCCGCTGACGGACCTGCCGCCGCCGACGCTGAAGACGCTGTATCGCCGCGCGGCCAGGCGCTTTCACCCCGACATGGCGCCGCAAGGCCCTGAGCGCGAGGTCTGCGAGCAACGCATGATGGTCGTCAACGACGCCTACGAGCGCGGTGACCGCTACAAGCTCGAAACCCTGCTGCTGGCAGCGGGCGAGCTGCCCGAGAAGGTCATTGGCGGCCCGGCCGATGCGGTGCGCGCCTGGCTGGGCCTGTGCGAGCACATGGTGCAGGGCCGCATCCGCGTCGTGCAGGCGCAGACGCTGGTGCTGCAAGGCCTGCAGATGCACCAGCTGCGCGTCGCCATCGAGCGCGCTGAGGCCGGCGGCATGAAGCCGCTGGACATCATGGCTGCCCGGCTGCGCGCGCAGATCGCCGAGCGCCGCCAGGAGCTCTACATCGGCGAGCGCGTCGGCGGCGATGCTCGCCTGGCGGCCGACTTCCTGCGCAAGCGCTACCAGCGGCTGACGGGGCTGGGCCTAGGCTGAGGGCCAGGCTCAGGCCTCGGCCGCCGCGATCAACATGCGCGTGTAGTCGTGCTGGGCCTCGCCCTGGCAGAGGGCGTCCCGGCTCAGCGTCTCGACGATGCGGCCCTGCTGCATGACGGCCAGGCGGTCGCACAGATGGGCCACGACGCCCAGGTCGTGGCTGACCAGCAGATAGGTCAGGCCATGTCGGGCGCGCAGGTCGGCCAGCAGGTTCAGCACCTCGGCCTGCACCGACACATCGAGCGCCGAGGTCGGCTCGTCCAGCAGCAGCAGCGGCGGCCTCAGGATCAGCGCGCGGGCGATGGCGACGCGCTGGCGCTGGCCGCCCGAGATCTGGTGCGGGTAGCGAAAGCGAAACGCCAGCGGCAGGCCCACCTGCTGCAAGACCTCGTCGATGCGCTCGTCGATGCGGTCCAGGCCCTGCACCTGCAATGGCTCGGCCAGGGCCGTGCGCACCGTGTGGCGGGGGTGCAGGGAGCCGTAGGGGTCCTGGAACACCATCTGCGCGCGGCGGGCATGGGCCGGACTGCGCTCGCCGCGGTAGGCCTCGCCGGCCAGGGCCACGTCGCCGCGCCAGTGGCGGTACTGCCCGGCCAGGCAGCGCAGCACGCTGGTCTTGCCCGAGCCCGACTCGCCGACCAGGCCGAAAGCCTGCCCGCGCGCCACCTCGAAGCTGACGCCATGCAGCACGGCGCGTGCTTCCTTGCCCTCGCCGAAGGACAGGTGCAGGCCCTGCACCGACAACATCGCCGTCATGCCACGCTCCAGGCCGCGTCGCGTTGCAGGACCGGCAGCACGGCGCGACGCTGCTGCAGGCTGGGCAGGGCTGCCATCAACCCCTGCGTGTAGGGATGAGCCGCGTGGGCCAGGTCGGCCGCCGCCAGCGTCTCGACAACGCGGCCGGCATACATGACCAGCACGCGGTCGCAGAAGCGCCGCACCAGGTTGAGGTCGTGGCTGATGAAGAGCAGCGCCAGTCCTTGCTCGGCCACCAGCTCGTCCAGCAGGCCCAGCACCTCCTGGCGCACCGACACGTCCAGCGCCGAGGTCGGCTCGTCGGCGATCAGCAGCTGCGGGCGCTGGGCCAGCATCATCGCGATCATGATGCGCTGGCCCATGCCGCCCGAGACCTCGTGCGGGTACTGCGCCGCCACGCGCCGGGGCTCGCGGATGCGCACCCGCGCCAGCAGCGCCTCGACCTGCTCGTCGCACTCGGCGCGCGAGAGCTTGCTGCCGCGCTGCACCGCCTCGCCGATCTGCCGGCCGATGCTCATGACCGGGTTCAGCGAGTATTTCGGGTCCTGCATGATCATGGACAGGCGCCGGCCGCGCAGGGCGGCCATGTCGCGCTCGCCGGCCTGCAGCAGGTCGATGCCGTCGAACTGCAGGCGCTCGGCGCTGATGCGGGCCTGGCGCGGCAGCAGCTTGAGCAGCGCGCGGCCGACGGTGGTCTTGCCGGAGCCGGACTCGCCGACGACGGCCAGCTTCTCGCGGCCGAGGCTGAAGGACACGCCGCGCACCACGGGCACGGGCGCGGCTGGCGTGCCGTAGGCCACTTGCAGGCCTTCGACTTGGAGCAAGGGAGAAATGGTCATGAACTTTGGCGCGGGTCGAGCGCGTCGTTGAGGCCGTCGCCCAGCAGATTGAAGGCCATGCTGACGGCCAGGATGGCGGCGCCCGGCGCGGCCACGGTCCACCAGCTGTCCAGCATGTAGCGGCGGCCCTCGGAGATCATCGAGCCCCACTCGGGCAGCGGCGGCTGGGCGCCCAGGCCCAGGAAACCCAGGCCGGCGGCCGTCAGCACGACCGAGGCCATGTTCATCGTCAGCCGCACCAGCACCGAGGGCAAGCACAGCGGCGCCAGATGGCGGCATAGCACGCGCAGATGCGAGGCGCCCTGCAACTGCGCGGCAACGATGAAGTCGGCGTTGCGCAGCGTCATGGCCTCGGCGCGGGCCAGGCGGGCGATGGGCGGCCAGGCGGTCAGCGCGATGGCCAGCACCGCGTGGTCCAGGCCGGGGCCCAGCGCCGCGACGAAGGCCAGCGCCAGCACCAGGCTGGGGAAGGACAGGAAGACATCGGCCACGCGCATGCAGACCATGTCGACGCGCCCGCCGAAGTAGCCGGACACCACGCCTATGCCCATGCCCAGCGGGCCGACGACGACGGTCACCAGCACGACGATGAACAGCGTGATGCGGGTGCCGTGCACGAGGCGGCTGAAGACGTCGCGGCCGAACTCGTCGGTGCCGAACCAGTGCGCCGGGCTGGGTGGCAGCAGCGCCGCGGCGAGGTCCTGGCGCAGCGGGTCGTGGCTGGCGATCCAGGGCGCGAACAAGGCCACGGCCACCAGCAGCGCGATGACGGCCACGCCGACGGCGGTCAGGGGGTTGGCCAGCAGCTTGCGCGCCGTGGCGGTGGTCTCGAGGCGCCAGGCCTGCCAGGCCCCCATGGGGACGGCGGAAGCGGAAGCGGTCATGAACGGGCTCTCGGGTCAAACACGCGGTAGAGCGCGTCGGCGGTCAGGTTCAGCGCGACAAAGAGCAGGCCGATGACGAGCACCGAGCCCATCACCGCGTTCATGTCGCCCAGCAGCAGGCTGCCGGTCAGGTAGCTGCCGAAGCCGGGCCAGCCGAACACGGTCTCGACGAGCACCGCGCCCTCCAGCAGGCCGCCGTAGGCCAGGGCCAGGATGGTCAGCAGCTGCACGCGGATGTTCAGGAAGGCATGGCCCCAGACCACCTGGCGCTGGCTCAGGCCCTTGACCCGCGCGGTGGTGATGTATTCCTGGCTGAGCTGGGCCAGCATGAAGCTGCGCGTCATGCGGCTGAGGTAGGCCATGGAGTGCAGGCCCAGCACGCAGGCCGGCAGCAGCAGGTGGCGCAGCGCGCTGCGAAAGGCCGCGCCGTCGCCGGCCAGCAGCGTGTCGACGAGCATCAGGCCGGTCACGCGCGGGATTTCGCCTTCAAACGACAGGGCGATGCGGCCGATGCCGCCGGCCCAGCCCAGCCAGGCGTAGAAGACCAGCAGGCCCATCATGCCGAACCAGAACACCGGCGTGGAATGGCCCAGCAGGCCCAGCACGCGGGCGACATGGTCGGGCCATCGCTTGTGATGGGTAGCCGCCCAGACGCCCAGCGGCACGCCCAGCAGCGCGCCGAGCAGGATGGCCAGTGTGGCCAGCTCCAGCGTGGCCGGCAGCACACGGGCCAGGTCTTGCGTGACGGGCAGGCCGGTCAGCAGCGAGCGGCCCAGGTCGCCCTGGCCCAGGTCGGCGAGGTAGCGGCCGAACTGCGTCCACAGCGGCCGGTCCAGGCCGAGCTGGCGATAGACCTGCTCGTAGGTGGCGCGGTCGGCGTCGGGGCCGACGATGGCCAGCACCGGGTCCAGCGGCATCACGCGGCCGATCATGAAGGTCAGCAGCAGCAGGCCGAGCAGGGCCAGCGCCGCGCTCGTGCCGCTACGAATCAAGCGCTTCGTCATGCCCCGCTCTCCTTGTAGACCTCGCGCAGCCGCGTCGCGCCGCTGGGGTGGCCGTGATAGCCGTGCACCGCGCGGCGCAGCACCTGGGTGTCTAGCATCTGGGCGATGGGCTGGATGGCCCCGACCTGCGCATCGAAACGCTGCTGGGCCTGACGGTAGAGGGCGATCTGCGCAGCGGCGTCCGGTGTCAGCAAGGCCTGCTCGATGAGGCGGTTCAGCTCGGCGTCGGCATAGCCCGTGCGCCAGCCCTGGAAGTTGCTGAGCCGCGCGCTGTCGCGGTTGTCGGGGTTGTAGACCAGCGCGCGCAGGCTGGAGTGCGGGTGGGCCTCGCCGCCGCCGCCGCCGCGGCCGACGACGATCTCGAAGCTGCGCTCGCGCATGGAGCCATAGACTTGGTTGCCGGTGCCCGGCAGGATGCTGGCGCGGATGCCGGCCTGGGCCAGCGTGGCCTGCAGGCTGGTGGCGATGCCGGTGAAGGGCGCCTCGGCGATGACACGGATGGTCGTGTCGAAGCCGTCGGCCAGGCCGGCCTGAGCCAGCAGGCGGCGCGCGGCAACCGGGTCGAAGCCATAAGCGGGCTGCGGCAGCGACGCAGGCAGGCCGGGCGGCACGGGGCGCATCTGCAGCTCGCCGTAGAAGGGCAGCACGCCGCCGGCGACGCCCCGGAAGTCGATCAGATGACGCAGCACGGCGCGGCGCACGCGCTCGTCGGCAAAGCGCGGCTGGCGGGCGTTGACGGCGACGTAATACATGGTGGCGCGGCGCACTTCCTCGACGACCAGCTCGGGCCGCTTGGCCAGCGCACGCACGTCGGGCGCCGACATGCCACCGGCGATGTCGAGGTCACCGCGCATCAGCATCAGCCGCAGCGTCTGCGACTCGGTCATGTGGCGGAAGACGACGCGGCGCAGCCGGGCGGCCGGTTGCCAGTAGTTGGCCGAGCGGCGCATCGTCAGCAGCTCCTTGGGTCGCCATTCCTCCAGCTCGAAGGCGCCCGAGCCGGCGGCGTGTGTGGTCAGCCAGGCATGGCCGAGGTCGCCGCGCTGCTCGTGGGCCAGCACGGCCTCGCGGTCGATCACATAGCCGCTCATGGACGTGGCCAGCGTCATCAGCACCAGCGTCGGGTCGGTGGCCTGCGGCAGGTCCAGAACCAGGGTCTGCGCGTCTTCGGCGCGGATGTTGGCGGCGGCGTTGGCCGCCGTGTAGCCATAGCTCTTCCAGACTGAGGCCAGGGCCAGGTTGAGCGTCAGCACGCGCTGCAGCGACCAGGCCGCGTGCGCTGCCGTCAGCGGCCGGCCGCTGGCAAAGCGCAGGCCGGCGCGCAGCTTCAGCGTGATGCGCCGGCCGCCCTCGCCCACCAGCCAGCTCTCGGCCAGGCTGGGGCGCAGGCGGGTGGGGTCAGCGGCGTCGACTTCAAGCAGGCTGTCGTAGAGGTTGCAGGCCACGGTGGCCGCGTCCAGGCCGGTGGCGGCGGCGGGGTCCAGCGAGAGCAGGTTGTTCATGCTCATGCCGATCAGCAATTGGTCGTCGGGCGAGCCGGCTTGCGCCGCGCCCCAGGCCCCGGCGAGCAGCACAGGGAGATGGCGGCGGCGCAGAGGCCACGAGGATGCCGGGAACATGGCGGCGCTCAGTAGGTGGCGACGGTGTGCTTCGAGATGTAGTCGAAGTTGATGTCCTCGCCCAGGCCAGGCCCCTGCGGCAGGGCCACGAAGCCGTCGGCATCCATGGGGTCGATGAGGGCGTTGAGATAGGCCGGCACTTCGTCGTAGTCGAGGAAGGGGTGCAGCAGGCCGCGCTCGTACCAGCGGCAGTTGCGGATGGCCCCGCACACCGCCAGGTTGGGCGCGCCGTTGCCATGCACCTCACAGTTCATGCCGAAGGACTCGGCGAGGTGGGCCACCTTCATGGTCGGGCCGATGCCGCCGCAGCCGGTGACGCCGGCACGCAGGATGTCGCTGGCGCCGGCCCTGACCCAGTCGGCCCGGGCGTAGTGCTTGCCCGACAGGCTCTCGGGGCCGAGGATGGGCACGTCCAGCTGGCCGGCCAGCCAGGCGTACGACGCCGTGCTCTGCTCGTTCATCATTTCCTCGAACCACGAGAAGTTCAGCTCCTCAAGCGCGCGGCCGATGCGCAGCGCGTCGGTGCGGCTGTACTCGTGATAGCCATCCAGCATCAGCTCGATGTCCGGCCCCACGGCCTCGCGTACGGCGGTGCAGGCCTTGATGTCCATCGCGACGCTGGGCGCGAAGGAGACGGGCGGCATCCAGGTGTGCAGCTTGATGGCCTTGTAGCCACGCGCCACCAGCTTCTGCGCGAAGTCGCCGTATTCCTCGGGCGTGGACAGGCCGCCCGCCAGTTCGTCGCCGCACATGGTGCTGCCGTAGGCCGGCACCTTGTCGCGGTAGCCGCCCAGCAGTTGATGGACCGGCACACCCAGCGTGCGGCCGATCAGGTCGTATAGCGCGCTGTCCACCGCGCCCAGCGCGCGGTCGGTCAGTTGGCCGGCGCTGCCGCGCTGCCAGTGCTCCAGCTCGCACCACAGCTTCTCGCGCTGCAGCGCGTCGCCGCCCACCAGCACGCGGCGCACGAACTGGTTCAGCACATGGGGCCGCACGACCTGGGGCGGCGCAAAGCAGTGGCCTTCGACGCCATCGGTGCTGCGGATGGTCAGCAGCGCCAGATGGCCCGTGCCCAGGGGGCCCGGGTGGGAGTGGCCGGCTGCATCGACCGAGCGCCGCGTCGGGTGGGTGAACTCGACGGCACTCACGCTTTCAATCTTGATCATGGTCTTCAATCTCATCAGTCGTCTGATGACTTGGAGTGTAGGGCCAACGATGATGCCTGCCCATATTGCTGGGGAAAACCACGAGAAATTCGATGAAACAGGCCAAGCGGAGGTCTGATGACTTGCCTATACTGACATCAGTCGTCCGATGACTTGACGTCAACACACCACCCTACCCATCGTGAACAACAACCTCCCTGCATCGCCGTCCAGCCGCACGCCCAGCCTGTCGCAGCGCGTTGTCGACGGCATTTCCGAGCGCATCGCCAGCGGCGCGCTCAAGCCCGGCGAGCGCGTGCCCACCGAGCCGGTGCTGATGCAGGAATTCGGCGTCAGCCGCAGCGTCGTGCGCGAAGCGGTCTCGCGGCTGCAGGCCGGCGGCCTGTTGCGCACGCAGCAAGGTGTGGGCAGCTTCGTGCTGGCGCCCAAGGTCGACATGCCGCCGCTGCAGCAGATGCCGGGCGCGGAGCTGAAGCTGCAGCAGAAGCTGTCGATGCTGGAGCTGCGCCTGAGCCTGGAGCCCGAGTCCGCAGCACTGGCCGCCCAGCGGCGCACGCCGGAGCAGCTCGCCGCCATGGAGCAGGCGCTGGACGATTTCGACACCCAGCACAGCACCGGCGAGGCCACCGCCGAGGCCGACTACCGCTTTCACGAGCTGATGGCCCAGGCCACCGGCAACGAGTATTTCTCGCACGTGCTGCGCGCACTGAGCAGCGCCACCATCCCGCGCCAGGCGACTGCCCGGCGTAACAACAGCAGCAACAGCAGCGGCGCCAAGGCGGCCCGCTTCGGCGAGCCGTCGCCCGAGTTGCGCTCGGGCAAGGAGATCACGGCCCAGGAGCACTGGGCCGTGCTGGACGCCATCCGCCGCGGCGATGCCGCCGGCGCACGCGCCGCCATGTTCATGCACCTGAACAACAGCCGCGAACGAATGAAGAACGCCAGCCGCTGAAGCCTGGCTGGCGGTACAGGGCCCATCAGAGGCCCGAGCCGCCCCTGGCCGAACGACACCGAACCGAACCGACACCACCACTGGAGACAAGCATGCAACACCCCCGTCGCCCGTCCGGCGTCCGCCCTACCGCGATCAACACCGCAATCGCCCTGCTGGCCCTCGCCGGCAGCCACCCGCTGGCCCTGGCGCAGGAGAACCAGGTCATCGAGCGGGTCGAGATCACCGGCTCCATCATCCGGCGCTCCATCAGCGACGAGGCCGCGCTGCCGGTGACGTCGATCAAGGCGACCGAGCTGAGCGCCCGCGTCAACACCGAGCTCAAGGACATGATGCTGGAGCTGCCACAGGCGAACTCGCTGGGCAGCAACGCCGGCACGGCCGGGCCGATGACCAGCCTGCGCGGCTTCGGCCCCATGCGCACGCTGACGCTGCTGAACGGCCGCCGCCTGGCCAAGGAGCCGCTGACCAACCAGTACGTCAGCGTCAACGTGATGCCGCGCATGGCACTGAGCCATGTCGACATCCTGCGCGACGGCGCCTCGTCCAGCTACGGCTCCGACGCGATGGGCGGTGTGCAGGCCTTCTACACGCTGCCGGCCTACAAGGGCGTGGGCATCAAGGTGGAGGCGATGCAGCCCGAGCGCTCCGGCGGCGGCGCCACGCGGGCGCTGGGCCTGATCGCCGGTGTCGGCGACCTGGGCCAGGACCGCTGGAACCTCTACGCCGCCTTCGACATCCAGAAGCGCGAGGAACTGCCCCGCTCGGCCCGCCCCGAGCTGACCGACGGCTCGGCGCTGACCGCTTTGGGCATCAGCACCGCGCCGGGCCTGGGCGCCAATGCCGCGCCGGGCAACTTCACCGACCCCACCAACCCGACCACGGCGCTGCGCACGGTTCGCTACAACCCGATGTACGCGACCGGCTGCCTGCCGCCCTACTCCGTGCCCAGCACTTCGGGCGGCCGCCAGACCTGCTTCCTGGACGCGAACACGCAGTACACGACGTTCAACAACAAGAACGGCATCCTGAACTTCTACGCCCAGGGCAAGCTGCAGCTGCCGGGCGACCACCAGATCACGGCCGAGTTCAACCACAGCCAGTTCGAGGTCGACCAGTACAACAACCCGGCCGCGCCCACCGTGCGGCTGACGAGCACCCACCCCTACTACCCGGGCAACGGCAAGGTGCCCGCCGTGCCGGGCCTGAACCTGGCCGGCCGGCCCATCGACGTGCTGTGGTCGGTGGCCGACGCCGGCGCGCGCATCCGCAACGACGTGCACAGCAACGACCGCCTGGTGCTGACCGCCGAAGGCGCCCTGGGCAGCTGGGACTACCGCACCGGCCTCAGCTACGGCCGCTCCAAACGCGACACCAAGGCCGGCTCGGGCTGGCTGAAGGTGACCGGCATCGCGACGGTGCAGGGCACCACGTCGCGCACGCTGTTCCTGGACCCCAAGCTCAACCCCTTTGGCCTGCAGGACGCCGCCGGCCAGGCGCTGCTGGACGGTGCGTCTCTGGACGGCCAGACGCTGCGCCTGCACAAGGCCGAGAACGCCAGCGTGGACGCCACCTTCTCGCGCAGCGTCATGAAGCTGTCCGGCGGCGACATGATGCTGGCCGTCGGCGGCGAACTGCGCCGCGACAGCTGGCAGCCCATAGGCCAGCCCGCCAACGATCTGTCGACCGCGCTGAACGGCCAGATCGACCTGCTGGGCGGCGACAACATCGCCACCGGCGCGAACTCAAGCACCAGCACCAAGATCGGCCGCACCATCACCTCGCTGTACGCCGAGCTGGATGCGCCGCTGCGCCGCGACGTGACGCTGAACGTCTCGGTCCGCGGCGACAAGTACGGCGACCTGGGTGAGTCCACGGTCAACCCCAAGCTCAGCGCGCGCTGGACGCCGATGAGCAACCTCGTGCTGCGCGCCTCGGCCAACACCGGCTACCGCGCGCCCGCTCTGCCCGAGATCTACACCAAGGAGACCGAGCGCACGCTGATCCCGGTCTTCAACGACCCGCTGAACTGCCCGTCCGTGAACGGCGTGGCGACGGCCAAGCCCGGTTTCGCGCCCGAGCTGGTCTGCGGCCTGACCGGCTACAACCAGATCACCAAGGTGCCCAACAACGCTGGCGTCAAGCCCGAGACCTCGCGCAGCCTGACCTTCGGCGCCGGCTTCGAGCCGATGAAGAACCTGACGCTGACGCTGGACTACTGGCGCACGCAGATCGACGAGGTCATCGGCAACCGTGCCATCGATTACCTCCTGGCCAACCCGGCCGCCTATCCGCAGCTCTTCCTGCGCAACGCCGACGGCACGCTGGGCGTGCTGTCCGCCTCGGGCTCACGCGACGCCGTCATCAACACGCCGTCCAACGTCGGCTCGCTGCGCGGCGCCGGCATCGACGCCAGCCTGAAGTACGTCGCCCCCAAGCAGAGCTGGGGCACGCTGTCGGGCGGCATCGACATCGCCTACCTGACACGCTGGGACGCGCGCTCCGAAGGCGTCAACAACGGCGACTGGGTTTCGGCACTCGGCTACTACAACGACGTGGTGCCGGTGAACCCCAACGCCGGCCTGTCCAACGCGACGCGCGGCCTGAACAACCGCTGGCGCCACACGGCGCAGGTGGCCTGGCAGAACCCGGAGTGGATGGTGCAGCTGTCGCAGCGCTACCAGAGCAAGATCGCTGACCAGAACCTGCCCGCCACGACCGGCGCCGGCACGACCGGGCCGCGCAACGTCGAGTCCTACTCGCAATACAACCTGATGGTGAAGTACAGCGGCTTCAAGAACATCAAGCTGTCGCTGGGCGTCAGCAACCTGCTCGACAAGGAGCCGCCGCTGACCAACCACAACGCCTACCGCGGCTACCTGACCAGCGTGGCCGACGTGCTGGGCCGCGCCTATGTGCTGACGGGCGAATACCGGTTCTGACGCAACGCCGCCGCAGTTTTTGAAATCGCCGCCAGGCGCTCACATCGGCCTATGCGGGCAACGATGTGAACCTGGCGGCGGTCTTTTTTTTGCGGCAGCGGGATCAGCGAGCGAGGAGCTTCAGCACCCGCTCAGTCACCCAGGTCTTCATTGTTCTTGGTCTGCGGATCCGCGCTTGGGAAGAAGTTGACCATGTCGCCGGAGTTGGTCACCTGCGCGAACAACAGCACCAGCCCCCGGGTGGTGTACTGGTTGGGCGCCCAGGGCACCAGCACGCCGTCCACCCAGTCGCCTTCGCTGCCCTCCGTCCGCTCGGCCGGCAGGTAGTTGTAGGGGTTCATGGTGGGGTCGTTGCCCACGGTCTTGACCGCCGCACCCACCAGGCGCAGGTTCAGGCCGTCGACCATCGTCTCGGTGAAATTGATGAGCAAGGATCCGCTCTGGTTGGCCGGCGTGGATGTCGTCAGCAGCGCCTCCGCCGGCAGCTGCTGGTCGTTGCCGTCGACATAGCTGCATTGCGCGAGGCCTCCGGTGGTGTCGGTGACGGTCACGGTGTAGGGCGGAACGAATGTCGTCACAAGAATCTCCTCGATGCTGAGCGAAAAAGGAAAGTAAGGCGAAACAAGAATACGCCAGCCCTGAGAGGCTGACTCAACGGTCGCGCTGACCCTGAAGCCAGGCTTGCAGCGCTTTCCAGTCGGCACGGGCCGGCGCCGAGGGGTCCCGGCACTGCTCGATCTGAAGCCAGCGCTGGGTGAGTTCAGCATGCACCTGCAGCCAGCCCTCACGCGCCTGCAGCAGGGATCGGGCCCGCCCGCAGGCGGCCAGCCTCTCGGTCTGACCGGCACCAGGCTGCTCGGCCCGGAGCAATTGCAGCTGCACGGCGGCGCTGAGCAGCGGCAAGTCCTCGGGGCGTTTCACCACGGCCTTGCTGAGGCGTTGCTCGGTCCGGTCCATCGCTTCGCTGATGACCGCACAGGTTTCGGCAGGGCACGGCAGGCCAGACGTCAAAGCCAGCAGCCTGACGAAGCGGGGCAGCCAGTTGTCCAGTGGCGGCTTGCCGGCGCGCAGGCCTTCCAGCCGGCCCAGCAGGGCCAGGGCCAGCCGGCGTCGTTCCGGCGATGCGGGTTGCCGTGCCAGCCCGTCCGCCTCAACCTCGATGGCCATGAATGCCCAGGCCAGATTGCTGGGGTCGCTCTGCGCGAGCCGCGACGCTGCGGCATGCGCGAGGGACCACAAGGAAGACGCATCGACCTCACCCAGCGCCGCGCGCGCCCGCCCCAGGTTGGCGAGCACGCTGGCCTCGCTCTCCAGCCAGGCCAGGTCTTCGCTATGGCTTTGGCGCAAGGTGCGAACCCGGGCAAGCGCACGCTCGAACTCGTTCGCCGCGCTGCGGTAGCGCCCCTGCCGCAGCAAGGCGGTGCCCAGCCAGCTCGCCGTGTCACACCAGTCGGCCTGCAGGCTCGCGTCGCCCGGCCGCTTCAGCAGCAAGTCGTCCTTGAGCGTCAGCGACCGCCTGAAGGCCTGCTCCGCCTGCACCAGCTGCCCACGGTTCAGCGCCAGCGAACCCAGGTTGCTCTCGGCATAGGACAGCTCCAGCTGCGCATCCGCATCCTTGGGTTTTGCCTGCAGCCAGGCCTCGCTGATGCGCCGGTACTGCGTCCAATGGGTTTGGGCCACGCTCAGCTGGCGCTGGCGGAACGCCACCTCGCCCTGCCAGAAGGCCACGGCGCCCTGCGCCTTGCGCCAGGCCGCCATCAGGTCCGGCAGCGGCGGGTCGCCCTGCAGCAAGGCGTTGGCGGCCGTCAGCGGCTCGATGGCCGCATCCAGTTCGCGCTTGGACACCCTCACCTCGGCAATGACCGTCAGCGCCTTGGCGCGCTGCAGGCGCGCCACCGGGCCGGCCTGCGAGTCCTCGGCCAGAAAGCTCAGCGACTTGGCTCCCACGCTGTCCAGCAGCTCCAGCCGGCCGATGGGGCGCAGCTTGTCGGCGAACTCGCCCAGCATGTAGCTGAGCAGGTCCTCGGCCTGCTGGCGGCGGGCCTGCGCCTGCTGCTCGGCGGCTTCGGCGCGGCGAGCCTGCAGCAGGCTGGTCGTCGTCAGGCCCAGCAGCACACACACGGCCAGGCCGGTGGCGGCCGCCGCCATGCGGTGGCGGCGAACGAAGCGGTTGAGCACGTAGAGCCGACTGTCGGGCCGCGCGCTGATGGGCTCGTGGGCCAGCCAGCGCTGCAGGTCGTCGGCCAGGGCCTGGGCGTTGGGGTAGCGCTCGGCGGGCGACTTCTTCAGCGCCTTGGCGACGATGGTGTCGAGGTCGCCGCGCAGTTCACGGGACTGGCGGGCGACGACCTCGTCGGGCTGGTGGGCTGCGGCATCGGAAAGCCGGCGCGGGACGTGTTCGACGACGGCCTTCAGGCGGTCGAGCTGGGTCTGGGTGTCGTCGGCCGTGGGGTGGCTGCCGCCCAGCAGCAGGTAGAGCAGCACGCCCAGCGAGTACACGTCGGTGGCGGTCGTCACGTCGGCCTGCTGCACCTGCTCGGGCGCGGCGAACTGCGGCGTGAAGGCGCTGCCGGCGCGCTGGGTCAGCTCGGTGGCGGCGGCGCCATGCTCGGCCTGGCTGGCGTCGTCCAGCAGCTTGGCGATGCCGAAGTCCAGCAGCTTCACGTCGCCCTGGTCGGTGACGAGGATGTTGCTGGGCTTGAGGTCGCGGTGCAGGATGAGCCGCGCGTGCGCATGGGCCACGGCGGCCAGCACGTCCAGGAAGAGGCGCACGCGGGCCTCGATGTCGAGATGGCGCAGGCGACAGTAGGCGTCGATGGGCCGGCCGTCGACGTACTCCAGCACCAGGTAGGGCTGGCTGCCCTGGTAGACACCAGCGTCCAGCAGGCGAGCGATGTGAGGGTGGGACAGGCGCGCCAGGATCTCGCCCTCGCGCGCGAAACGACCCGCGTCGTCG
Source organism: Roseateles sp. P5_E8 (assembly GCF_054177665.1). Classification (NCBI taxonomy): domain Bacteria; kingdom Pseudomonadati; phylum Pseudomonadota; class Betaproteobacteria; order Burkholderiales; family Sphaerotilaceae; genus Roseateles; species Roseateles sp. P5_E8. Next base: position 212,265 of record NZ_JBGCUM010000001.1, read on the forward strand.
CGCCCGAGCAGGCCGGCCGTCAGGAACTTGACGGCCACCTGGCCTTCGAAGCGCCCGTCCGCCCGGCGCGCCAGCCAGACGGTGCCCATGCCGCCCTGGCCAAGCTGGCTTTCCAGCACATAGGGGCCGAGGGACTGGCCGGCGAAGTCGGGCGGCGGTTCATCGTCGGGCACGGAGGCCAGCGCGTCCTGCCACTGGACGACCACCGGCTCGCTCAGATAGCCCTGCTCCTCCAGGCCCTCGGCGCGCGCCAGCAGCCGCTTCAGCTGCTCGGCCGTGTCGGGGTCCTGCGCCTGCAACTGGGCCAGGCGCGCGTCCCGGGCGGGCGGGTCCAGGTCCAGCAGTTCGTCGAGCAAGGGGCTCAGGGCGAGCCAGCGTTGCTTGTCGAGGGCGTCCATGCGGCGTCAGCCCCCCAGCGAAATGGACAGGAAGAGGCGCGCCTTCTGCCAGTCCCGCTGCACGGTGCGCTCGTTCACGCCCAGCGCCTCGGCGATCTCCTGTTCACGCAGGCCGCCGAAATAGCGCATCTCGACGACCTGGGCCAGCCGCGGCTCCACCTGCGCCAGCTCGTCCAACGCCTCGTGCACGCGCAGGATGTCGGCGTCCGCCTCGGGCACCTGATCGGCGACGGCGGTGTCCAGCGTCACATGCGCCAGGCCGCCGCCGCGGCGCTCGGCCTGGCGGGCGCGCACCAGGTCGATGACGACGGAGCGCATGGCCTGGGCGGCATAGGCGAGGAAATGGCGCCGGTCGGGGAAGTTGGCGCCCTGGGCACCGGGCAGGCGCAGCCAGGCCTCATGCACCAGGGCCGTCGTGTCCAGCAGCGTGAGGTGGCCCGCCTGGCGGACTTGCCGGCGCGCCAGGCGTTGCAAATCCGCGTAGAGCTGCGCCACCACCTGGCTGGCGGCGGCCTGGTCGCCCTGCTGGGCGGCGTGCAGCAGTTGGGTGATGTCTTGCACCGGCCGCACTCTACCGGCTGGCCGTGCCGCAGCGAGAGCCTTGCGTGGGGGAAGCCAGGGTCGTGAAAGATTTTTTCGGTCGCGATGTCGGGTTCCGGACGCGGGTTGCGTTCTGAAAGATGAGGGCCGTGCGAAAGCGGGATCAGGGAGGCAGGTAATAGCCGCGCCGCCAAGCACGCCCCTCACCCCCGTCAACCCACCCCTGATGCCATGTCGCAACTCCAGATGATCGCCAACGACCCGCCCGCCGCCACGCGTGGCTGCTTCAGCGCGCCGCTGCCGCGGATGGATTCGCTCGCCGCCCTGGGCATGCGCCTGTCGCGCCAGTTCGCTCAATGCCGCCGCGAGGGCGGGCAACTGGCCTTGCTGTGGGTGGAGATGGACGTGCTGGAACAGCCCGGCAGCGCCTTGAGCGACGACGCGCGCGACGACCTCATGCAGGCCGTGAGCCAGCGCCTGCGCAACCGCGTGCGCGGGGCCGATGAAGTGCTGCGCATGGGCGAGCAGTGTTTTGCGGTGCTGCTGATGGCCGCCGGCACGGGAGAGGCGGACATCGTCGAGCGGCGACTGCTGCAGACCGTGCGCGGCAACTACGGCGTGGACGACCGGCTGATGCAGGTGGGCGTGCGCATCGGCGCGGCGGCTTTTCCGGAGGACGGACGCAATGGCATGGAGCTGGCCGAAGCGGCGCGCGCGAACCTGCGCCCCTGATCTCTCAGCCTCTCAGACCTCCAGCCACTCCTTGCGGATGTAGGTGTTGCCGCGCAGTTCGGCCGGCGTGCCCTCGAAGACGATGCGGCCGTGGCCCATCACGTAGCAGCGCTCGGAGATCTCCAGCGCGATGGCCAGCTTCTGCTCCACCAGCAGCACGGCGATGCCGCGGTTCTTCAGCTCCTTGAGGTACTCGGCCACCAACTCGACGATCTTGGGCGCCAGGCCCTCGGTGGGCTCGTCGATCATGATGAGATCGGGGTCGCCCATCAGAGTGCGGCACAGCGTTAGCATCTGCTGCTCGCCGCCCGAGAGCACGCCGGCCTCGGTGTGCTGGCGCTCCTTGAGGCGCGGGAACATCTTGTACATGTCGTCGAAGCTCCAGCGCACGTTCTTGGCGCCGGCCTTCTTCTCGCCCAGCATCAGGTTCTGGTGCACCGTCAGCTTGGGGAAGATGTCGCGGTTCTCGGGCACGTAGCCCACGCCCATGTGGGCGATCTCGTAGGCCTTGCGACCCACCAGTTCCACGTCGCCGAATTTGACGGAGCCCTTGGCGTCGACCTGGCCCATGATGGTCTTGACCATCGTCGAGCGACCGGCGCCGTTGCGGCCCAGCAGGCTGACGATCTCGCCCGGGTTGACCTGCAGGCTGACGCCATGCAGCACATGGCTCTTGCCGTAGAAAGCATGGACGTTGTCCAGCGTCAATGTCCTGCCGCTCATGCATGCACCTCCGCGAGCACCGAGCCCAGGTAGGCCTCCTGCACTTTTGCGTTGGCGCGCACCGCCTCCGGCGTGTCGAAGGCGATGACCTCGCCGTAAACCAGCACGGCGATCTTGTCGGCCAGGCCGAAGACGACGCCCATGTCGTGCTCCACGGTCAGCAGTGTCTTGCCCACCGTCACGTCGCGGATGAGCTGGATGAAGCGCTTGGTTTCGCTCTTGCTCATGCCGGCGGTAGGTTCGTCCAGCAGGATGACGCTGGAGCCGCCGGCGATGGTGATGCCTATCTCCAGCGCGCGCGCCTCCGCATACGTCAGGTTCATGGCCAGCACGTCGCGTTTCTTGTCGAGCTTGATCATCTCCAGGATCTGCTCGGCACGGTCATTGGCGTCGTCCAGGTCGGCCAGGAACTTCCAGAAGGCATAGCGGTGGCCCAGGCTCCACAGCACGGCGCAGCGGATGTTCTCGAACACGCTCAAACGCGTGAAGAGGTTGGAGACCTGGAAGCTGCGCGACAGGCCCAGTCGGTTGATCTCGTAGGGCTTCTTGCCGTGGATGCGCTGGCCGTGCAGATGGATCTCGCCGGAGGTCGGTGCAAAGCGCCCGCTGATGAGGTTGAACAGCGTGCTCTTGCCCGCGCCGTTGGGACCGATGATGGCCACGCGCTCGCCGGCCTGCACGGCCAGATTGGCGCCGCGGATGATCTCGCTCTTGCCGAAGCTCTTGCGCACGTCGCACAGCTCCAGGGCGCAGGTCGTCGTCATAGCGCTTCCCTCCGCTTGATTTCTTTCTCGATGTCTTCCTGGATCTCGCCCCACTGGTGGGCGTAATGCCGCCGCGCCACCTCGAAGAGGCCGATGCCGACCACCATCAGCCAGCCGGCGCCGAACCAGGCGTCCACGCCCGAGCTGTCCAGCGTCGCGCCCATGAACTTCAGCTCGGGGCCTAACGCTTCGTTCAGCTGGCGGTGGTAGACCATCTCGATCATGGCCGCCGCACCGACGAGCGCCGCCAGCGCCGCGCCACCGAGGGCCAGATAGGACGTCCAGATGCGCCCCAGCTTGCCGAAGGCCGCCACGCGCAGGTTCATCAGGATGAGGCTGGCCACGCCGCCGGGCGCGTACATGACCATGAACAGGAAGACCAGGCCGAGATAGAGCAGCCAGGCGCTCGTCAGCTCGGACAGCAGCACCAGCGCGATGACCATCAGCACCGCGCCGATGATGGGGCCGAAGAAGAAGGTCGCGCCGCCCAGGAAGGTGAACAGCAGGTAAGCGCCCGAGCGCGAGGCATGCAGCACCTCGCCGTTGACGATCTCGGTGTTGATGGCGCCCAGCCCCCCGGCAATGCCGGCGAAGAAGCCGGAGATGGCGAAGGCCATGAAGCGCACCCAGTGCGTGTCATAGCCGATGAACTCGACGCGCTCGGGGTTGTCGCGCACCGCGTTCAGCATGCGGCCCAGCGGCGTGCGCGTCAGCGCGAACATCGCCGCCGTGCAGACGAAGCAGTAGGCGGCCGCGAGGTAGTACACCTGGATCTGCGGGCCGAACGTGATGCCCATGACCGGCTGGCCGATGACGCGGTTGCTGGACACACCGCCCTCGCCGCCCGAGAACTCCGGCAGCATCAGCGCCAACGCGTAGACCAGCTCGCCGATGCCTAGCGTGATCATCGCGAAGGGCGTGCCGGCCTTCTTGGTCGACACATAGCCCAGCAACGACGCCGTCACCAGGCCCGCCAGGCCGCCCACCAGCGGTACCAGGCCGACCGGAATGCCCAGCGTGCCGGCGCCCACCTTGTTGAGCGCATGGATGGCCAGGAAGGCGCCCATGCCGCTGTAGACGGCGTGGCCGAAGCTGAGCATGCCGCCCTGGCCGAGCAGGATGTTGTAGGCCAGGCAGGCGATGACGCCGATGCCCATCTGGGTGAGCATGGTCTGCGCCAGGCCGCTGGTCCAGATGCGCGGCGCGACGAGCAGGATCAGGGCGAAGAAGCCCCAGACGATCCAGCGCCCGACGTTGTGCGGCTTGAAATGAAACTCTGTGCTCTTCGCCATCAGTCTTCTCGCGTCCCGAGCAGGCCCTTGGGGCGGAAGATCAGGATCAGCACCATCAAAAGATAGGGCAGGATCTGGGCGACGTCCTTCAGCGCCAGGCGCAGCACCGGGTAGCCGGGCGTGTCGGGCGTGACGGTGAAGCCCATCGCGGTCAAAGCGGAGCCCAGCGACGCGTCCACCGTCAGCGGCAGCGTCTGCAGCAGGCCGATGACGATGGAGCCGACGAAGGCGCCCGCCAGCGAACCGATGCCGCCCACCACGACCACCACGAAGATGATGGAGCCGACGATGGCCGCCATGTTGGGCTCGGTCACGAAGGTGATGCCGCCGATGACGCCGGCCAGCGCGGCCAGCGCGCAGCCACTGCCGAACACCAGCATCAGCACGCGGGGCACGTTGTGGCCCAGCGCTTCGACCATCTCGGGATGGCTCAGCGAGGCCTGGATGACGAGGCCGACGCGGGTGCGTGTCAGCAGCAGCCACAGGGCCAGCAGCATCAGCAGCGCAACGAACATCATGAAGGCGCGCGTGATCGGGAAGGTCGAGCACATGGCCGCCGCACAGAGCTCAGGCGCCGCCTTGCCCAGCGCAAACGACATGCCCTGCCCCGCCGACGAGATGATGGTGAAGGCCGAGCCCTGCAGCTCGGGCGGCGGCGTGAACGCCACCGCCGTGCGGCCCCAGATGAGCTGCACCAGTTCCAGCACCACATAGGACAGGCCGAAGGTGATGAGCAGCTCGGGCACATGGCCGAACTTGTGCACGCGCCGCAGCGCAAAGCGCTCGAAGCCCGCGCCCATCCCGCCTACCAGCAGCGGCGCGAGCAGCAGCGCCGGCCAGAAGCCCAACACGCCCACCAGCGAGTAGGCCACGTAGGCGCCCACCATGTAGAAGCTGGCATGCGCAAAGTTCAGCACGCCCATCATGCTGAAGATCAGCGTGAGGCCTGAGCTGAGCATGAACAGCAGCAGGCCGGACGACAGGCCGTTCAGCAGGTTGATGAAGACTTGATCCAAAGCGGCGGCCGGCAAAGTCAGAAGAACGCGCCGCCACTGTGGGCGGCGCGGCGGGTCAGGCGCTCAGGCGATCAGCCAGGCCTTTTCATCTGGCAGGAAGTGGGCGTGGACGACACATACGAGTCGTACTGCACCACCGGCACCAGCGTCATGCCCGTCTTCTCAGGGCTGTAGGGGTACTTGGCGTCGGCCTTCTGCCAGACCGAGATGAACAGCGGCTGCTGGATCTGGTGGTCGGTCTTGCGCATCGTCACTTCGCCGTTGAAGCTCTTGACCGTCAGCCCCTCCAGCGCCGCAGCCACCTTCACCGGATCGGTGGACTTGGCCTTGGCCATCGCGGTGGTGAGCATCGTGTAGATGTGCTGGATGCTCAGCGTGTACATGTCGTCGTTGAACTTCTTGTTGTACTCGTCGGCGTTCTTCTGCGCCTCGCCACCCATGTTGTAGTGGCTGTAGGCCACCTGGAACACGCGGCCCGCGCCGCCGGTGCCCAGGGCGGTGGGCGTGCCGGTCACGCCGGTGTAGTAGGTGAAGAACTTGCCGTTGTAGCCGGCCTCGTTGGCGGCCTTGATGAGCAGGGCCAGGTCGGAGCCCCAGTTGCCCGTGATGACGGTGTCAGCACCGCTGGCCTTGATCTTGGCGACGTAGGGCGCGAAGTCGCGCACCTGGGCCAGCGGGTGCAGGTCCTCGCCGACGATCTGCACGTCGGGTCGCTTGCGGCCCAGCATTTCCTTGGCGTACTTGGCGACCTGGTGGCCGTGGGCGTAGTTCTGGTTCAGCAGGAAGACCTTCTTGACGTCCGGCTGGTCCTTCATGAAGGTGGTCAGCGCCTCCATCTTCATGGAGGTGTCGGCGTCGAAGCGGAAGTGCCAGTAGCTGCACTTGCTGTTGGTCAGGTCGGGGTCCACCGCCGAGTAGTTCAGGTAGAGGATTTCCTTGCCCGGGTTGCGCTCGTTGTGCTTGGCGACCGCGTCGGTCAGCGCCAGCGCGACGCTGGAGCCGTTACCCTGCATGATGTAGCGGATGCCTTGGTCGGCCGCGGCCTTCAGCAGGTTCAGCGACTCGGCGGGGCTGAGCTTGTTGTCGAAGGTGACGACCTCGAACTTCACGCCGGCCGGGTTGCTCTTGTTGAACTTCTCGCCGAGGAACTGGAAGGTCTTGACCTGGTTCTGCCCCACCGGGCCCATCAGGCCGGAGAGTGCGTCGATGTAGGCCAGCTTGACCGTCTCGCCCTTCTGGGCGTGGGCGGCGCCGGCGGCCAGCGCGAGGGCTGCGGCGGCGGTCAGCGTGCGCACGGCAAATCGGGTCGAAGTGATGTCGAACATGCTTGTCTCCTGGTGGTTGTGGCTCTAATGGACGAACTGAAGGCTCACGCGGTGGGCAGCTTGTGGCTCACGAACTGCTCGCGCAGCTTGAGCTTCTGCACCTTGCCGGTGGCCGTGTGCGGGATCTCGGTGACGAAGGCAACGTCGTCCGGGATCTGCCACTTGGCGATGCGGCCTTCGTAGAAGGCCAGCAGTTCCTCGCGCGTGAGCGTCGAGTCGGGTTTCTTGACGACGATGAGCAGCGGGCGCTCGTCCCACTTGGCATGCTTGGCCGCGATGACGGCCGCCTCATGGACGGCCGGGTGCGACATGGCGATGTTCTCGAGGTCGATGGAGCTGATCCACTCGCCACCGGACTTGATGACGTCCTTGCTGCGGTCGGTGATCTGCATGAAGCCGTCGGCGTCGATGGTGGCCACGTCGCCGGTCGGGAACCAGCCCGGCTCGCCATCCACGCTGACCAGCGGCGACTCGTCATGATTGAAGTACTGGCTGATGACCCAGTGACCGCGTACGACGAGGTTGCCGGAGTTCGCGCCGTCCCAGGGCAGCGAGCGGCCTTCGTCGTCGATGATGGCCATGTCCACGCCGTAAATGACGCGGCCCTGCTTCTCCAACAGGCGCTGTTGCGCCTCGGCCGGCAGGCCAAGCTGGCGCGTCGTCAGCTTGGACAGCGTGCCCAGCGGCGACATCTCCGTCATGCCCCAGGCATGGATGACCTCGATGCCGAAGTCCTGCTGCAGCGACTTCATCATGGCCGGCGGGCAGGCTGCGCCGCCGATGACGGTGCGCTTGAAGCTGGAGAACTTCAGGTCGTTGGCCTTCACATAGTTCAGCAGGCCCAACCACACCGTGGGCACGCCCGCACTGAACGTGACCTTCTCGCCCTCGAACAGCTCGAAGAGGCTCTTGCCGTCCAGGTGGGGGCCCGGAAACACCATCTTGAAGCCCACCAGCGCCCCGCTGTACGGCAGGCCCCAGGCGTTGACGTGGAACATCGGTACGACGGGCAGGATGACGTCGCGGCTGGAGCAGTCCATCGCGTCCGGCAGCGCGGCGGCGTAAGCGTGCAGCACCGTCGAGCGGTGGCTGTAGACGGCGCCCTTGGGGTGGCCCGTGGTGCCCGACGTGTAGCAGATGCTGGAGGCGGTGTTCTCGTCGAACGTGGGCCAGGTGTAGTCGCCGGTCTCGGCGTCCAGCAGATCGTCGAAGCACAGCAGGTTGGGGATGCCCGTGCTGGCCGGCATGTGAGCGCGCGAGGTCATCAGCACGAAGTGCTTCACCGTCTTCAGCAGCGGCGCGATCTTGTCGACCAGGGGCAGGAAGGTCGCGTCGAAGCAAAGCACGCGGTCCTCGGCGTCATTCGCGATCCAGACAATCTGCTCGGGGAAAAGGCGCGGGTTGACCGTGTGGCAGATCAGGCCCGAGCCCGAGGTGCCGTAGTAGATCTCCAAGTGGCGATGGCCGTTCCAGGCCAGCGTGCCGATGCGGTCACCGGGCTGCGCGCCCAGGCGTGCGAAGGCCTGCGCGGCCTGGCGCGAACGACGTGCGACTTCGCGCCAATTGCTGCGGTGCAGGTCGCCCTCGACCCGCTTGCTGACGATCTCGGTGTCGCCCGAATGCCGCTCGGCGTGCTTCAGCAACGACGAGATCAACAACGGTTCCGACATCATCCGGCCCATCACTGTCATGGCTGTCTCCTGCCGGTCTTATCGAGCCAGTCTAGCCCGCGCTTTCAAGCCTAGAACGTCACAACCGCGACCCTCGGACCCCGGGGAAACACCCAGGCCAGCACGGTGAAATGAGCCTCACTAAACTGGCGTGATGAATCCGCTCGCTGGTCTCGCCTGGACCAACCGCTTCGCCGCCCTGGGCCCCGAGTTCTACACCGAGTTGTCCGCCCAGGGCCTGCCCGATCCGCATTGGGTGGCGCAGAGCCCCGCGTGCGCCGAGTTGCTCGGCTGGCCGGCCGACTGGGCCTCGCGTCCCGAGTCGCTCGCCGCCTGCTCCGGCAACGCCGCCCTGCCCGGCATGCGGCCGCTCGCCAGCGTCTACAGCGGCCACCAGTTCGGCGTCTGGGCCGGTCAGCTGGGCGACGGCCGCGCGCTGTGGCTGGGCGAGGTCGACAGCCCGGCCGGCCCGCAGGAGCTGCAACTCAAGGGCGGCGGCCAGACGCCCTACTCCCGCCGCGCCGATGGCCGCGCCGTGCTGCGCTCGTCCGTGCGCGAGTTCCTTTGCTCCGAAGCGATGGCCGCGCTCGGCGTGCCAACGACACGGGCGCTGTGCATCACCGGCTCGCCCCTGCCCGTCAGGCGCGAGTCCATCGAGACGGCGGCCATCGTCACGCGTGTGGCACCGAGCTTCATCCGCTTCGGCCACTTCGAGCACTTCGCCCACCATGACAAGCTCGAAGCGCTGCGCCGCCTGGCCGACTTCTTCATCGCGACCTACGCCCCCGAATGCGCCGACACACCCGAACCGGCCGTCGCGCTGCTGAAGAAGGTGTCGCTGCGGACGGCCGACCTCGTCGCCCACTGGCAGGCCATCGGCTTCTGTCACGGCGTCATGAACACCGACAACATGTCCATGCTCGGCCTGACGCTGGACTACGGGCCCTTCGGCTTCATGGACGGCTTCGACCCCGGCCACATCTGCAACCACAGCGACGACCGCGGCCGCTACGCCTACGCCCGCCAGCCGGGCGTCGCGTTCTGGAACCTGCATGCGCTGGCCCAGGCCCTGCTGCCGCTGCTGGAAGGCGAGCAGGAAGCGGCCGGCGAGCGCCTGCTGGAGGCCGTGGAGGCCTTCCGCGACCGCTTCGCAAGCCAGATGCTGGGCCGCATGCGCGCCAAGCTCGGCCTCGATGGCGAAGACGCGGGCGACCAGGCCCTGGCCGACGACTTCCTGAAGCTGATGGCCGCCTCGCGCGCCGACTTCACGATCAGCTTCCGACGCCTGTCCCGCGCGCTGACCGCACCCGAGCCGCTGCGCGACCTCTTCGTCGACCGTGACGCGCTGGACGCCTGGCTGGCCCGCTGGCGTGAACGCGTGGCACCCGACGGCGAGGCGCGCATGCTGGCCGTCAATCCCGCCGTCGTGCTGCGCAACCACCTCGCCGAGGGCGCCATCCGTGCATCCGAGCGGGGCGATTTCACGGAGACAGCTCGCCTGCTGAAAGTTCTGAGCCGCCCGTTCGACGAACCCGATCTCCCCAGCGACGCGGCCCTGCCGCCCGACTGGGCCCAAACCCTCGAAGTCTCGTGCTCCTCATGACCGACAAGACCTACCCCATCCAGAAGACCGATGCCGAGTGGCGCGAGCAGCTCGACGCCACGCAATACCAGGTCGCCCGCCACGCCGGCACGGAACGCGCCTTCAGCGGCAAGTACTGGGACCACTTCAAGGACGGTCACTACAACTGCGTCGGCTGCGGCACGCCGCTGTTCGAGGCGGACACCAAGTTCGACGCCGGCTGCGGCTGGCCCAGCTACTGGGCGCCGGTCAACAGCGAGGTCATCGAGCGCATCGTCGACCGCAGCCACGGCATGGTGCGCGTGGAGGTGCGCTGCAACAAATGCGGCACGCACCTCGGGCACGTCTTCCCGGACGGCCCCGAGCCGACCGGTGAGCGTTACTGCATCAATTCCGCCTCCATCGATTTCGTCGAGGAAAATCCCGGCGCATGAAGATCCTGCTCGACTTTCTCCCGCTGATCCTTTTCTTCATCGTCTTCAAGGGCGCCGAAGGCCATGCCGACGCGGCGGCCGCGTTTGCGACCCAGCATTTCGGCTTCCTCGTGCAGGGCGGTGTCGTCGGCCCGCAGGAGGCACCGGTGCTGCTGGCCACGCTGGTTGTCATGTTCGCCACGCTGGCCCAGGTGGCCTTCCTGAAGCTGCGCGGCAAGAAGGTCGACCTGATGCTGTGGATCAGCCTCGTGCTGGTCGTCACGCTTGGTGCTGCGACCGTCTGGTTCCACAACGAGACCTTCATCAAATGGAAGCCCACCGGCCTGTACTGGGCCATGGCGCTGACTTTCTGGATCTCTCAGGCATGGTTCGGCAAGAACCTCATCAAGTCCATGATGGGCGCCGAGATGACGCTGCCCGACGCGATCTGGCTCAAGCTCAGCCGCGCCTCGGTGCTGTTCTTCGCCGCGATGGGCGTCGCCAACCTGTACGTGGCCTACAACTTCTCGACGTCGGCCTGGGCCAACTTCAAGGTCTTCGGCGTGACGGCGCTGATGTTCGCTTTCATCCTGGGGCTGGGCTTCTACGCCAGCAAATACCTGCCGCCCGAAGAGGACAACAAGTCGTGAGCTTGGCCGCTGAGATCGAGACCCGACTGCGCGCCGAGCTGGCGCCGCTGGAGCTGGCCGTGCGCGACGACAGCGCCCAGCACGCCGGCCACGCCGGGGCCCGCGAGGGCGGCCACTTTCATGTGGCTGTCGTGTCGGATCGCTTTACCGGCCTGCAAAGATTGGCCCGGCACCGCCTCGTTTATCATTCTTTGTCCGACCTGATGCAGCGCGGAATCCACGCGCTGGCCATTGATGCCCGCGCTCCGGGCGAATCCTGAAGGTCGAACTTGATAGCGCCGCGCGCCCCGTTCCGGGCGCGATTTTTTAGCCTGACACCTCCCCCACGCCCATGAAGAAGTTTGCGCTCGCCGCCGTCGTCGCGGCCACCATTTCGGCCCTGCTGCCGGCTGCAGCCGTTGCGCAGAACGTCACCACCGTCAACGGCAAGCCCGTGGCCAAGGCGCGCGTCGAACAGCTGATCCAGCAGGTCACCAAGAGCGGCCAGCAGCAGCGCTCGCCCGAGCTTGAAGCCCAGGTCAAGGACGAAGTCGTCCGCCGCGAGATCTTCATCCAGGCTGCCGAAGCCCGCGGCATCCCGCAGACGGCCGACTACAAGACCCAGATGGACCTGGCCCGCCAGATGCTGCTGATCCGCGGCCTGATGGATGACTACCGCACCAAGAACCCCGTCAGCGACGCCGATGCACAGGCCGAGTACGACAAGTTCAAGGCCGCCAACAGCGGCAATGAGTACCGTGCCCGCCACATCCTGGTCGAGAAGGAAGAAGACGCCAAGGCCCTGATCGCCCAGATCAAGGCCGGCGGCAGCTTCGAGGAACTGGCCAAGAAGAACTCCAAGGACACCGGCACTGCGGAAAAGGGCGGCGACCTGGACTTTGCCAACCCCAACAACTTCGTACCCGAGTTCAGCAAGGCCATGACGGCGCTGCAAAAGGGCGAGATGACGCAAGAGCCGGTGAAGAGCCAGTTCGGCTATCACATCATCAAGCTCGAAGACATCCGCGCCGCCACCTTCCCCGCCTTCGAAGACGTCAAGGCGCAGATCAAGCAGCGCATCGAGCAGCAGAAGGCCGCCGAGTTCCAGGCGAGCCTGATCGACAAGGCCAAGACGGACTACAAGTTCAGCAAGTAACTTCTTGCTGCTGAAACTAAAAACCCGCCGCTAGGCGGGTTTTTTCATGCCACCAGGCGGCCGGCCTCGATGCGCAGCTGCCGCTCGCAGCGCGTCGCGATCTCGCGGTCGTGGGTGACCAGCACCAGCGTCGTGCCGGCCTCGCGGTTCAACTCGAACATCAGCGCCATCACCTGCGCGCCGGTGGCGAAGTCCAGGCTGCCGGTGGGCTCGTCGGCCAGCAGCAGGGCCGGGCGCAGCACGAAGGCCCGCGCCAGCGCCACGCGCTGCTGCTCGCCGCCCGACAGCACGCGCGGGTAGTGGCCCAGGCGCTCGGCCAGGCCCACGCGAGCCAGCATGGCAGCGGCCTGCTCGCGCGCATCGCGGTCGCCGCGCAGTTCCAGCGGCAGCATGACGTTCTCCAGCGCCGTCAGATTGGGCAGCAGCTGGAAGCTCTGGAACACAAAGCCCAGCTCGCGTGCACGCACCGCCGCGCGTTCGTCCTCGTTCAGCGTGAACAGGTCCTGACCGCGCAACTTGACGGTGCCATCGCTGGGCACGTCCAGGCCCGCAAGGATGGCCAGCAGCGTGCTCTTGCCGGACCCCGAGGCGCCGACGATGGCGACAGATTCCCTCGCGGTCAGCTCGAAGCTGATGTCATGCAGAATCGTCAGCTCCCCGGTCGCGTCGCGCACGCGCTTGGTGATCTGATCAACTTGGACAAGGGCTTCTGGCATGTCGGGACTGCGGCGGCGGGCGGTGGTGGCGCACTTTAGCCTGGGGGTGGTGGCCAGCTGGTCGTCAGGGGTTGCAGCGGCCGCCGAGGCCCCGGTCATCCTGGTCGTCGGCGACAGCCTGTCGGCCGAGTACGGCCTGAAGGCCGGCGCCGGCTGGGTGGCGCTGCTGCAGGCGCGCCTGGCCGAGCAGAAGAAGCCACACCGCGTCGTCAACGCCAGCATCAGCGGCGACACCACGTCGGGCGGGCGCACCCGGCTGCCGGCCGCGCTGCGCACGCACAAGCCGGCCATCGTCATCATCGAGCTGGGTGGCAACGACGCGTTGCGCGGCCTGCCGCTGGCCAGCACACGGGACAACCTGCTGGTGATGTCCAAGGCCGCCCAGGCTGCGGGCGCCAAGGTTGTCGTGGTGGGCATGCAGGTGCCGCCCAACTACGGCGCCGCCTACGGGCGCGAGTTCGAGGGGCTGTTCACCGACGTGGCCAAGCAGGCGCGCGCCGGCCTCGTGCCCTTCCTGCTCAAGGGCGTGGCGGACCGGGCGGACGCGCTGGACTGGTTCCAGCCCGACCGCATCCACCCGCTGGCCAAGGCGCATCCGCAGATGCTGGACAACGTCTGGCCGACACTGCGGCCGCTGCTCTAGAAGCCTGAGGGGCTTCTAGCGCTCCTGCTGGCCCTGCTGGCGCGGATCGCGCGAGGGCTGCTTCTCGCGCACCGGCACGCCGTCCTGGCGGCCGCGCTGCGGGCCTTCGTTGCTGCGCTGCGGCGCCTGAACCTGGGGCTGAGCTTGCGGCTGGGGCTGGGGCTGCGGCACCTGAACGCGCGGCTCCTCGCGGCGCATCGGCATCTCGCGCTGCTGCTGCTGTTGCTGATGGGAGGCTTCGCGACGCTGCTCCTGCTCACGGCGCTGCTGCTGCACGTCCCGCTGTTGAGCTTCCCGTTGCTGCATCTCGCGCTGCTGCATGTCCCGTTGTTGCGCTTCGCGCTGCTGCTGCTGTTGCTGCTGCATCTCGCGTTGCTGGCCATCGCGCTGCTGCTGGGCACGCTGCGCTTGTTCGCGCTGCTGCATCTCCTCGCGGCGCTGCTGCTGCTCGCGTTGCGGCTGCGGGCCCCAGGGCACGTTCTCCGGGCCGCCGCGCTGCGGCTCGACGGCCGGTCGCGTGGGCTGCTGCTGCGCTTGCTGCACCTGGGGCGCGGCCGCCGGCATGCCGGGCTGCACCCCATCAGGACCGCGATGCGGCGAGTCGCGGCGCACGGGCACCTGGCCGTCGCTGCGCCAACCCATGCCGGGCTCGTTGCCACGCGACGGGCGCGGCGCGTCGGGCGAGCGCACCGGCGCGGCAGGCAGCACGGCGGCCAGGTCACCGCGGCCCGGGGCGGTCGGCAGCGGGCGGACCCAGCCGGGCTCGCCCTTGCGGTCGGGGCCGCGCACCGGCATCGGCTGGATGGCCGCGCCTGGCGCCGGCAGCATGCTGACGGCGGTGGGTACGTCGCGGTAGCGGTGCGGGCGCTGCACGGTGACGGGGTCGCGCAGGTCGCGCGGGTCGTTGACGCGGTGCTCGTAGCGCGGCGTGTGGCGGTAGGCCGGGCGATAGATCTCGCGCGGGGCCAGCGGATACCAGCCGTAGCGCGGCGGCGCCGGGCGGCCACCGCCTATGCTGATGCCCACGCTCACGGAGCCACCACCCACCCAGCCCACCAGGGCCGGCGCGTAGACCGGGCGATGCACATAGGCGCCCGGTGCCCAGCACCAGCGGCCACCCCAGCTGACCCAGCGGCCGTAATGGAAGGGCGCGAAGCCCCAGGGTGCGTCGTCCACCCAGGTCCAGCCCCACAGCCGCGACCAGGCCCAGCGGCCCTGGCGGTAGGGCGCCCAGTCGGCGCCAACAACGGTGGTCGGGATCCAGACGGTGCCGTACTCGGGGGCGGTTTCCCAGCGACCATAACGGTCCAGGTCCTCGGCGCCGGTCATCTCGGCGGAGACGTAACGGGCCACGGGCCGGTCGCCCTCCTCGCGGCTCTCGGCCAGCACCCAGTCGCCAAAGCCGTCGCTGTACAGCGGCGAGCGCTCGGCACGCGGGCCGTCGGGCCACCACAGCTCGACCTGCTCGCCGGTGCCCAGCACCACCGGTGTGGCGCCACGCGCCCACTCGAAGCGCATGCGCCCCTGGAACGCATAGACCTTGCTGCCGCGGTCGAGCTGCTCGACGCGGTAAAGGCCCTCACGCTCCGGCTGGGCCGTGCCCTCGCGGGTGCGCAGCCGTGTCTCGGCGGCGTTCTCGGGGCTGCGCAGGCGAATGGCGACGTCGCCACGGTCGATTTGCAGCAGGGTCTGGCCGTCGTCGAGCTGGCTCAGCTCCACGTCGCTGCGCTCGTCGACCCAGACGGTCGTGGAGCCGACACGCAGAGATACGCGGCCGCGGTCGTCGGTGCGCACGCGGTCGCCCTCGCCCACGGTCTGGTTGCGCGTCAGGCGCGTCCATTCGCGGCTGTCGTTGTCGAACAGCCAGGCGTCGCCGACGACGTTGACGACACGCGCCGCGCGCGACGGCGGGTCGCGATCGGCGTCCTGGGCCTTGGCGCCGGGCGCCACGGCAACCAGCAGGGCCAGCGCCAGCATGCGCCAGCTGCGGCGCGAGATGACAAGCTTGGATTCGGGGGACGTGGTCATGAGCCAATGCTCCTTTGCGCCTGCGCAACGCGGCCGGGGCCGAAGTGGTGCACTGCGCTTACAAGTGTTTCAGTCATCAGCATCGGGATCGAGCTCGGGGAAGAGCACGGAGGTGAAGCCGAAGCGCGTGAAGTCGGTGACGCGCATCGGGTAAAGCACGCCGTCCAGATGGTCGCACTCATGCTGCACGACGCGAGCGTGGAAGCCGTCGGCGATGCGGTCTATGGGTTGGCCATCGGCGTCGACGCCGGTGTAGCGGATGCGCTCATCGCGCTCGACGACACCGCGCAGGCCGGGCACGGACAGGCAGCCCTCCCAGCCTTCGGTGCGGCCGCCGCCCAGCACTTCGATGACCGGGTTGATCAGCACGGTGGGCGGCACCGGCGGCGCGTCCGGGTAACGCACATTCGTCGTGTAGCCGAAGATGACCAGGCGCAGGTCGACACCGATCTGCGGCGCGGCCAGGCCGGCGCCGTTGGCGGCGGCCATGGTCTCGAACATGTCGGCGATCAGCGCCTTCAACTCGGGCGTGCCGAACTCGGTCACCGGCTGGGCCACGCGCAGCAGGCGCGGGTCGCCCATCTTCAGAATCTCGTGAACCGCCACTGCGGCCTCCTTCGGCTATCGTGATCGGTGATTCTCTCTCCCGCCCCCATGCTTGATTTCATCGACGACCTCGGCCACGGCATCTACGCCATCGACACCGGTTTCCAGCGCCCGCGCTTCGACGCCGCCTATCTGATGGTCGAGAACGGCCGCGCCGCCTTCATCGACACCGGCACCAACCATGCGGTGCCTCGCCTGCTGGCGGCGCTGACGGCTCTTGGGCTGACGACGGAGGCGGTGGACTGGGTCATCCCGACGCACGTGCATCTCGACCATGCCGGCGGCGTCGGCCTGCTGATGGACGCCCTGCCCCGCGCCCGCGCCCTCGTCCACCCGCGCGGCCTGCGCCACATGGTGGACCCCAAGGCGCTGTTCTTAAGCGCGCTGACCGTCTACGGCGAGGCCGAGATGCAGCGCAGCTACGGCAAGCTGGTGCCGGTGCCGGCCGAGCGCGCCGAGGCCTCGCATGACGAGCAGGTCATCCACCTCGCCGGCCGGCCGCTGCGCCTCATCGACACGCCCGGCCACGCCAAACATCACCACGCCATCTGGGACGAGCGCAGCCGCAGCTGGTTCACCGGCGACACCTTCGGCCTGTCCTACCGCGCCTTCGACGTGGACGGCCGCGCCTGGATATTGCCGACCAGCACGCCGGTGCAGTTCGAGCCCGAAGCGTTGAAGTCGACCGTCGCTCGCCTGCTGGCCGCCGAGCCGCTGGCCATGCTGGTGACGCACTACGGCCGCATCGGCGGCACCGTGGACGAGGTGATGCGCCTGGCCGCGGTGATGCTGGAGCAGGTGGACGAGATGGTCGTGCTGGCCGAGTCGCTTCGGTCGGCGCCCGATCGCCACGAGCAGCTCAAGGCTGCCCTGCTGGGTGGCTATCTGGCCCGTTTGCGTGCACACGGGCACCCAGCGGGTGCCGAGGCGGCGGACTGGTTGGCGCTGGATGCCGAGCTCAATGCCCAGGGTTTGGAAGTCATGCTGGACCGCCCGGCCCGCTGACGGGGCAAATCGCCCCTTGGCGGTGCGTTTCATCGCACCGCACCAGTGCCAGGCCCCGGGATGGGGCCGGTCAATCCCCTGAATGACGATTTGCGCATGCGGGCATGCGTCTTGCGATGACTCTGACGTGAGAGGTCGGCAAACGCCGGCCCCTTCGAATTCTTCGCCAATGTTGGCGACTCATTGACTGGCCCCGTTCTAAGCAGCCCGCTGCTTGCGGGGCCTTTCTTTTTGGTGCCTCCCGATCGGGCCGTTCGCGGCCCTGCCCCAGATGCCCACTTCGCAAGAACAGACCATGCACATCGTCCTCATCGGCCACGGAATGGTCGGCCAGAAATTCCTCGAATCCCTCGCGGAGAGCCACACCGGCAGCGACGTGCAGGTGACGGTGCTGTGCGAGGAACCGCGCCCGGCCTATGACCGCGTCCACCTGTCCGAGTTCTTTTCTGGCAAGTCGGCCGAGGACTTGTCGCTGGTCCCCGCAGGCTTCTTCGAGAAGACCGGCTTCAAGCTGCGCCTGGCCGCCAAGGCCGTCGCCATCGAGCGCCGCGACCACACCATCACGCTGGCCGACGGCGAGGTCGTGCACTACGACAAGCTGGTGCTGGCCACGGGCTCCTACCCCTTCGTGCCGTCGGTGCCGGGCCGCGACCGCCCGCACTGCCATGTCTACCGCACCATCGAAGACCTGGAAGCCATGCAGGCCAGCGGCAAGGTCTCCAAGACCGGCGTCGTCATCGGCGGCGGCCTGCTGGGCCTGGAATGCGCCAAGGCGCTGCGCGACATGGGCCTGCAGACCCACGTCGTCGAGTTCGCACCGCGCCTGATGGCCGTGCAGATCGACGAGGGCGGCGGCCGCGTGCTGCGCAAGAAGATCGAAGACCTCGGCGTGCAAGTCCACACCGGGCGCAACACGCTGGAAATCACCGACGGCGCGATGGCCCGCCACCGCATGGTGTTCGCCGACGGCACCTGGCTGGAGACCGACATGATCGTGTTCTCCGCCGGCATCCGCCCGCGTGACGAACTGCCCCGCCAGTGCGTGCTGGCCATCGGCCCGCGCGGCGGTGTCGTCATCGACGACCACTGCCGCACCAGCGACCGCAACGTCTACGCCATCGGCGAGGTGGCGGCCTGGAACGAGATGACCTATGGCCTGGTCGCCCCCGGCTACGAGATGGCCCGCGTCGCCGCCCGCCACATCGCCGGTGATGCCGAAGCCGCCTTCCCCGGCGCTGACCTGTCCACCAAGCTCAAGCTGATGGGCGTGGACGTGGCCAGCGTCGGCGACGCCCACGGCAAGACGCCCAACTGCCGCAGCTACCAGTTCGTCGACGAGCGCAAGCAGGTCTACAAGAAGATCGTCGTCAGCGAGGACGGCCAGTTCCTGCTGGGCGCCGTGCTGGTGGGCGATGCCGCCGAATACGGCACGCTGCAGCAGATGCAGCTCAACGGCATCAAGCTGCCGGCCGACCCCGAGTTTCTGATCCTGCCCAGCAGCGACGGCAAGGCCAAGGTCGGCCTCGGCCCCGACGCGCTGCCCGACAGCGCCCAGCTGTGCTCGTGCAACAACGTCACCAAGGGCCAGATCTGCGCGGCCGTCGGCGAGGGCTGCACGACCATGGGTGAGATCAAGGCCTGCACCAAGGCCGGCGCCACCTGCGGCGGCTGCGTGCCGCTGGTCACCCAGGTGATGAAGTTCCAGATGGCCAAGCTCGGCATGGCCGTCAACAACCATATCTGCGAGCACTTCCCGCATTCGCGCCAGGAGCTGTATCACCTGGTGCGCGTGGGCGGCCTCAGGACCTTCAGCGACCTGCTGGCCAAGCATGGCAAGGGCCTGGGCTGCGACATCTGCAAGCCCGCGGCCGCGAGCATCCTCGCGTCCTGCTGGAACGAGTTCGTGCTGGAGCCCAAGCTGGCCGCGCTGCAGGACAGCAACGACTACTACCTCGGCAACATCCAGAAGGATGGCAGCTACTCCGTCGTGCCGCGCATGCCGGGTGGCGAGGTCACGCCCGATGGCCTGATCGCCGTCGGCCAGGTGGCCAAGAAGTACGGCCTGTACACCAAGATCACCGGCGGCGCCCGCGTCGACATGTTCGGCGCCCGCGTGGAGCAGCTGCCCTTCATCTGGGAGGAGCTGATCGCCGCCGGCTTCGAGAGCGGCCACGCCTACGGCAAGTCGCTGCGCACGGTGAAGAGCTGCGTGGGCAGCACCTGGTGCCGTTATGGCGTGGACGACTCGGTCGGCCTGGCCGTCGAGATCGAGAACCGCTACAAGGGCCTGCGCGCGCCGCACAAGATCAAGTTCGGCGTCTCCGGCTGCACGCGGGAATGCGCCGAAGCCCAGGGCAAGGACGTCGGCATCATCGCCACCGAGAAGGGCTGGAACCTCTACGTCGCCGGCAACGGCGGCATGAAGCCGCGCCATGCCGAGCTGATCGCCAGCGACCTCTCCAAGGCCGACCTGATCAAGTACATCGACCGCTTCCTGATGTTCTACGTGCGCACGGCCGACCGCCTGCAGCGCACCAGCACCTGGCGCGACAACCTCGAGGGCGGGCTGGACTACCTGAAGGACGTCGTCATCAACGACAGCCTGGGCCTCGGTGCCGAGCTGGAAGCGCAGATGCAGGCCGTGGTGGACACCTACCAGTGCGAATGGAAGACGGCCGTCAACACGCCCGAAGTGCGCCAGCGCTTCCGCTCCTTCGTCAACAGCGACAAGGCGGACGAGCACATCATCTTCGTGGAAGAGCGCGGCCAGATCCGACCTGCACGTGCCGACGAACGCGCTGAAGAGCGCACGGATGAACGCGAAGAAGAAGCCACCGCCTGATTGAGCAGTACCAAGGAACCGACATGAACTTCACCCCCATCTGCAGCGTCGACCAGATCCTGCCCAACACCGGCGTCGCAGCGCTGGTGGACGGCCGCCACGTCGCCGTCTTCCGCGTCGGCAGTGACAGCTTCCACGCCATCGACAACATCGACCCGCGCTCCGGCGCCAGCGTGCTGTCGCGCGGCCTGGTGGGCAACCTGGGCGAGCGCGTCGTCGTCGCCTCGCCGCTCTACAAGAACCATTTCGACCTCAACACCGGCGAATGCCTGGAGGCGCCCGAGCAATCGGTGCGTGCCCATGCCGTCCAGGTGCAGGACGGCCGCGTGCTCGTTGCACTGAGCTGATCCGCCCATAACCACTGAAGAGAGACAAACCTCATGGCCTACGTCGTCCCGACCGAATTCGTCACCAAGATGGTGGATTCGGGTGAATCCAAGCTGCTGATGTCCACCCGCGACACGCTGATCCGCTCCTACATGGCCGGCGCCATCCTGGCGCTGGCAGCCGCCTTCGCCGTGACCGTCAGCGTCAACACCGGCAACCCGCTGCTGGGCGCCGTGCTGTTCCCGGTCGGCTTCATCCTGCTCTACCTGATGGGCTTCGACCTGCTGACCGGCGTGTTCACGCTGGTGCCGCTGGCCGTGCTGGACAAGCGCCCAGGCGCCACCTGGGGTGGTGTGTTCCGCAACTGGACGCTGGTGTTCTTCGGCAACTTTGCCGGCGCACTGACGGTGGCCGTCTTCATGGCCATCATCTTCACCTTCGGCTTCAGCGAGGCACCCAACATCGTCGGCCAGAAGATCGGCACCATCGGCGAGAGCCGCACGGTGGGCTACTCGGCCCACGGCGCGGCCGGCATGCTGACCCTCTTCATCCGCGGCGTGCTGTGCAACTGGATGGTATCCACCGGCGTCGTTGCGGCGATGATGTCCACCTCCGTGTCGGGCAAGGCCATCGGCATGTGGATGCCGGTCATGGTGTTCTTCTACATGGGCTTCGAGCACAGCATCGTCAACATGTTCCTGTTCCCCTCGGGCCTGATGCTGGGCGGCCACTTCACGATCATGGACTACCTGATCTGGAACGAGATTCCCACCGTTGTGGGCAACCTCGTCGGCGGCCTGACCTTCGTCGGCCTGTCGCTGTATTCCACCCACTACAAGACCGCTCCCAAGCGAGTTCTGAGCTGAGGTCAATTACCCCTCGCCCAACCTCGCTTCGCTGCACGCGAGCGAGTCTGGTCGGTCCCCCGAGGGGACGGCGATGCTTGCGGCATTGGGCCGCAAGCACATCGCCAAGACGGGCCGGCTTGGGAGCGGCCCGGCGCTCGGCCCGAAACGCGACGAAGCAACCAAATGACTCTTCGCCTTTCCGTCGGCCAGCACTCCGAGGCCGGCCTCAAGCCGCTGAACCAGGACTTCCACGGCGTCGCCCAGCCGACTGACGCGCAGCGCCGCTCACGCGGCATCGCGCTGGCGATTGCCGACGGCATCAGCAGCAGCCCGGTCAGCCAGGTCGCCAGCGCCGCCGCCGTGCGCGGCTTCCTGGAGGACTACTACGGCACCTCCGAGGCCTGGACAGTGCGCCGCGCCGCCCAGTGCGTGCTGGCCGCCACCAACGCCTGGCTGCATGCCGAGAGCCAGCGCGGCGAAGGCCGCTTCGACAAGGACCGCGGCCATGTCTGCACCTTCAGCGCCCTCGTCTTCAAGGGCCGCGAGGTGCACCTGCTGCACGTCGGCGACACACGCGTCTACCGCGTGCATGCCGGCGCGCTGGAGCAGCTGAGCCAGGACCACCGCGTGCGCCTGTACGGCGGCCAGACCTACCTCGGCCGCGCGCTGGGCATCACCTCGCACCTCGATATCGACCACGCCTGCTGGGCCACCGAGATCGGCGAGACCTTCCTGCTGGCCACCGACGGCGCCTACGAATTCCTGGATGCCACGGTCGTGCAGCAGACGCTCACCGCGCATGGTGCCGACATGCAGGCCGCTGCCGAGGCGCTGGTGGCCGCAGCGCTGGCGCGCGGCAGCCAGGACAACGTCACCGTCATGCTGGCGCGCGTCGAATCCCTGCCCACGCAGATCGCCGCGCCCGTCAGCCGCGACGGCCTGCGCCTGCCGCCGCACCTCGCGCCGCGCCAGGAGTTCGAGGGCTACCGCGTCGTGCGCGAGCTGCAGCAGACGGCGCGCAGCCAGGTCGTGCTGGCCGTCGACGCGGACGGGCGCGAGTGGGCGCTCAAGCTGCCCACGGCCGACCTGGCCGGCAACGCCCGCGAGCTGGACCGTTTCGCTACCGAGGAATGGGTGGCCCGGCGCGTCGACAGCCCGCACGTCATCAAGGCCGCACCACCCGAACGCAAGCGCGAGCACCTCTTCACTGCGGTCGAATTCATCCACGGCCAGACGCTGGCGCAGTGGATGACCGACCACCCGCGCCCGGGGCTGGACGAGGTGCGCGGCATCGCCGACCAGATCGCCCGCGGCCTGCAGGCCTTGCATCGCAAGGAGATGCTGCACCAGGACCTGCGGCCCGAGAACCTGATGATCGACCGCCAGGGCACGGTGGTGCTCATCGACCTCGCCTCGGCCCATGTGGCCGGCTTGAGCGAAGGCCTGGGAGACGCCCGCGCGCTGGAACTGGCCGGCACGCTGCAGTACACGGCGCCCGAGTACTTCACCGGCGAAGGCGGCTCACCCGTGGCCGAGCTGTTCTCGCTGGCCGTGCTGATCTACCAGATGCTGACCGGCGCCCTGCCCTACGGCCTGCAGGTGCCCCAGGTGCGCGGCGCGCGAGACCTGCACAAGCTGCAATACGTGCCGCTGCGCACCCGCCGCCCCGACCTGCCCGAGTGGCTGGACCGCGTGCTGCGCAAGGCCTTGCAGCCACAGGCGGCGCGGCGGCAGCAGGCCTTGTCGGAGTTCCTGCACGACCTGCATGCGCCGGGGCCGGAGTTCATGAAACGCGACCGCACGCCATTGCAGCAGCGGCATCCGCTGCTGTTCTGGCGGGGGTTGACGTTGGTGTTTGGGTTGGCGACGGTGGTGCTGATCGGGCTTCGCGTCAGCGGAAATTAGGCCTACCGCGCTGCGCGCCGGCGCCAGCTCGTCACCACGCCCAGCAGGCCCGCCGACCACAGCGCCCAGGTGCCGGGCTCCGGGATGGGGGAAAGCGAAACGCCCACATCGCCATCGTGAACAGCCCAGGCGTAGGCCAGATAGGTATCCAGGGCGGAGTACTGCTGTCCCCTGAAGAACTCGAACGCCCACAAGACGTTGTCGTTGAAGTCCGCGTCCGGCGTCGACGACCAGTAGTTGTTCTGGGCAAGGTTGACAAAGGGCCCGGTGTTGCTCAAGCCCCAGCCGGGCGGTGAGACGTCCGCACCTGTCGCCGGGTCGTACATGCTCAGATTGCCCAGCGTCGTGAAGTACATCGACGCCATTTCCCCGCGCAGGTCCGTCTTGGAACAGTTGTAGTAAGGGTCGGGGCCGCAGTTCACAGGAACCGTCGTTGGCAGACGCCAGCCCGTGATGCCGCTGCCATACGCATCCAGCCCCGCCGCCCAGGACAACGCCGTGTCCCCGTTCAGGTAGCCACCCGTGTCGTAAAAGCCGCCGGTGTAGGCGTAGAGGGTGTCCCTCAGCCAGGTGATGTTGAGCGTCGTGTCGTAGTAAGCCTCGGCTGTGCCGAGATTTCCGTCGAGATCGCGTGCTTGCAGCGTGGTTTCCCAGGTGCCTTGCCCACTGACAGCGACCGCGTGGGCCGTGCCGCTGAGGGCAAGAAGCGCGGCGCACACGACGCCGACGAGGGGACTCTTGATCGGACAAGCGAGGGTGATGGACATGGGATCTCCAGCAGCGCCGCACGCAACCATTGCGCACGTGCCTCGCAGTGTCTTCAGAGGCCGTTGCGGCGCCGTTGCGGCGACCGGGAGCATCAGAGCCGGTCCGAAAGCCGGGCCTTGCCGTGGCGCACCGAGAACCGCTCGAACCCCAGCCCACCAGCAGGTGGGATCAACCTCAGACGTCCAACCCCAACTCCTGAATCTTCCGCGTGATCGTGTTGCGCCCGATGCCGAGCTTCTGCGCGGCTTCGATGCGGCGGCTGCGGGTGATGTCCAGCGCAGTCAGGACGAGCTGGGCTGAGCGTTGTTCAACGCGTGCCAGTGGCCTCGACATCAACACGGCGGTCTGGCTGGAGGCAGGCGATGAGTGCTTTGGTCGGCTTGTTGCCCTTGCAATCTCCCGGCTTCGTGACCGGTGCCGTTTCGCCCATGCCCACCGCCGAGACCTTGCCCGCCGGGATGCGGCCCGAGGTGACGAGATAGTCGCGTACCGCTTCGGCACGGCGCGTCGACAGCTTCTGGTTGTATGCAGCCGAGCCGAGTCGGTCGGTGTGGCCTTCAACACGGATCATGTCGAACTCGGTGGCGCCCACATCGCGTGCAAAGGTGTCCAGCTCGGCCTTGCCTTCGGGGCGCACCGTCGACTGGTCGAAGCCGAACAGGGAGTCGGCCGAGAAGCTGACTCGCTGGCGCACCGGCGGGGTCGCCACGATGGGTGCGACTGGCGCGGCAGCGACGACGGGCGCCGGTGCTGGAGCAGGCGCCGGCATGGGTGCCACGTAGGCCGGCGCCGCCATCGCCACGCGCCGCGTGGACTCCGGTGCGCGGCCGAACGGCAGCACCAGGCTGAGCGAGACGACATTGACGCCGCCATGGTTGCCCACCGCGTCGTTGATGCGGTAGCGCTCGGCTTCTCCACGCACGAACAGGGCACGGCTGAACTCGTATTGCAGGCCGACACCGAACTTGTGGTTGGCCTCGCGCTTGCTCGGGTTGGGGTTGAGCAGGCTCACCGCACCCGTGCTGCTGAACCTGTCACGCGCCAGCGCGCTCTGCACCCCCAGGCGGGCGATGGCCGAGAAGCGTTCGGTGATCGGCAGCGTGCCGACCAGGTCGAGGTTCCAGCCCTGCAGCTTGACCTGGCCGCTGAGCGTGCCCGCCGGCACGGTGGTGGAGTTGAAGCCGAACTTGCCGAGACTGAAGTAGCCGCTCTCGACGGCGAAGTAGCGATTGAACTGGTAGCCGCCAAAGAGCCGGTAGGCGTCGGACTTCTCGTCACGCGTCATCGATGTTGAGGTGAAGCCCGCGCCGAGCAGGCCTGCGCTGATGCGCTCTTCGTCGATCCTGGCGCGCGATTGACCCACCGAAAGTCCGCCATAGGCATAACCACTTTCCTGAGCGAAGGATGACGCCGCGATGAGCGAGCTGAGCCCGGCCAGACCGATCAGGCGCAATGTGTTGAAGTTTTTCATCTGATGCTTTCGGTTCTGCTGATCGCTCAAGGCGCGACGATGGTGGTGTTGACCAGCGTCACCGAAGCCGTCAGGCCAAGGGCGCGCCCGATCAGGGTGGTTTGAATCGTCTGGCCGGCGGTCGAGACCGTCACGCCGGCCGGCGCGATGATGGTGCCCACCATCGTGCTGCCGGCTTCGATGCGTGCTGCGCTGCCGACCTGCCAGAACACATTCCTGGCCTGGGCGCCGTTGATCAGCGTCACGCGGCGCGGTGTGGCGGGCAGACCCACGGTCAGGGCCGCCGCGCTCTGGAACACCCACACCGCGTTGGCATCGCCCTGGGCATCGAGCACCAGGTCGCCGGTGGTGATGGCGAAGGTGCCCCCCGCAGCGGTGTAGACCGCCGGCAGCAGCGTCAGGCCGCCGAGCTGGCCAGCGCCCGGGTCGCTGCCTGCGGGCTTGGCGGCCAGTTCGTTGTAGGCGGTTTGCGCGTCGGCCAGGGCTTGGGTCGCGACAGCCATGCTGGACGCCGTCCCGGGTGCGGGCGGCGCGCAGAAGACGCTGCCATTGACGGCACCGATGTTCAGCGGCGTCTCGGTGTAGACGTTGGCGCCGTCATGGAAGCCGGTGATCAGCGTGCAGGCTGCGGTGGTTCCCATATTGCCGTTGACGACGGTATTGATGCCCTGGTTGGTGACACCGGCGGCACCGCCGAAGCTGCCGAACGATGCGGCGCTGCGCAGATTCACGCCGGCTGTGCAGGCCTGTGTGCCGGTCACGAAGCCCCACGTCCTGTCGGCAGCGAGTGGGTTGCCGGCCAGGTCCTTCACGCCAGTGGCGCCCGACTTCACCGTGACGACGAAGGACTTGCTCGCCGCGAAGCCGGCTGCATTGGTCGGCACGAAGGTGGCGACGCGAGTGGCGGCGTCGTAGCTGACATTGCCCGCGACGGCGACGCCGTTGTCGGTCACGACGAAGCTGCTGGCGGTGATGGTGGCCGCGTCCATGGCCTCGCTGAAGGTCGCGCCGACGCTCTTGGTGAGACAGTCTGTGCTGGCGTCCAGCGGGCTGATCGTGGTGACCGTCGGTGCGGTGCTGTCACCGGCCGCCGACGTGGTGAAGGTCCACACATGGTTGCCCGCGTTGGGCAGCACGGCGGTGTTGCCGGCCAGGCCGTTGCCGGTCACGTCGGTCGCGGCCGAGGTGACGGTCGCGGTGAAGAGGCTGTTGTTCGCCAGCGTACCGGCGGTCGGCGTGAAGGTCGCCGTGCGCGCTGCTGCCGAATAGGTCACCGTCCCCGCCACTGCGGCACCGAGGGTGGTGTTCGTCACGCTGAAGCTGGTGCCCGAGATCGTCGCCGGGTTCATGTCTTCACTGAACGCGGCGGTGACCTTGGTGTTGTTGGCCACGTTGACGGCACCGAGAGCCGGTACGGTCAGCAAGACCGTCGGCCGGGTCGTCTCGGGCGGGCTGCCGGTGGTGAACGACCACACAAAGTTGGCGGCCAGCGCGACGCCCGTCGCGTCCTGCGCGGCGGTGCTGACGGTGGCCACGCACAGCGTGCGCGCCGGGAGGACTGCCGCCGGCGTGAGCGTGGCGGTACGGGTCGCTGCGTCGTATGAGACCGCTGCGCTGACCGGCGTGCCTGCGGGGCAGGCGAGCGTGAAGGCGCCGGTGAGCGAGGCACTCGTCATCGGCTCGCTGAAGGTAGCGGTCACCCGGGTGTTGGTCGCCACGCTGGTCACCGACGGTGTGGCGGCTGCTGGCAATGTGGCCGAGACGCTGGGCACCATGCCGGCGCTGGGGGTGCCGAGGATGGGATCGACCCCGCCACCGCAGCCGGCGACAAACGCGGCCAACAGCAGGGGCATCAGACCCATGCGAGATTTCAGGAAGCTGTAAAGCGTGTGCATGGCGTCTTGCCTGCGGATTGCCGCGTCGAACGAAATTGGTCGAAGCTGGCCTGTGCAGGTCCCTGTTTAAGCCTAGGGGTCCAGCCCTTCCCTGCGGGTCGGACAGGGCGCCTGCCCCGCAGCGACAACCGCATCAGGCCGCGTAGTCAAACGCGCCGTCGGCACCGGCGCACGGCCAGGTTGTCGGTTGCAGGCGAGTCTGTCAGCGGGCCTGGGGCACGCTGCTCCCAGGGTCGCGTATCAACAAGGATTGCTTGATGAACCCCAACGCTTCCCAGCGGGGCGCACCTTGCCGTTTGACGTGATGCGCCGCTCGATGTTTGAGCAAGTGTGCTTGCCCCAAGGCTCTGCGCATTGATTCGCGACACCTCCGCAAGGCCTCGATGCCATGTGCGAATAGCGGGCTAAGCCGGGACACGGGTACGCGCACTTGCTCCGTGTCCCCCGGGCCGCTGCGCGGCCCTCCTCCTTTACCTACGCAAGTGCGCGCACCCGCATCCCGGCATCTCCACCGAAGGTCGCCCGCGACGAAGAAGCCCAATACAACGCGAAGCAGGAGAGCGGCCTAGGCCAAGTCACAAGTCAAACATCCAGCCCCAGCTCTTGAATCTTCCGCGTGATCGTGTTGCGCCCGATGCCGAGCTTCTGCGCGGCCTCGATACGGCGGCCGCGGGTGATGTCGAGGGCGGTCAGGATGAGCTGGGCCTCGAAGCGCTTGGTCAGCGCGTCCCACACGTCGGGCTCGCCGGCCAGCAGGCGGGTGCGGGCGTCGGCGGCCATGTCGGCCAGCCAGCCTTCGCCGCTGCTGGTGCTGGCCGGTGCGGCGGCGACCGGCGCGGCGGCGGTGGCCACGGTGGGCAGCGCGTGGGTCACCTGGCCGGGCGACGGCGCGGCGACATAGCCGGGCTGAATCTCGTCGGGCAGGTCCTTCGGCTCGACGGTCTGGCTGGGCGCCATGACGCTGAGCCAGTGGCAGATGTTCTCCAGCTGGCGCACGTTGCCGGGGAACTCGAAGTTGGTCAGCACGACCAGTGCCGCATCTGACAGGCGCTTGGGCTCGACGCCCAGCTCGGTCGCGCTGCGTTGCAGGAAGTGCCGGGCCAGCGAGGCGATGTCCTCCTTGCGCTCGCGCAGCGGCGGCAGGCGCAGCCGGATGACGTTGAGGCGGTGGAACAAGTCCTCGCGGAACACGCCCTGGCGCACGCGCTCTTCCAGGTTCTGGTGGGTGGCGGCGATGACGCGCACATTGCTGCGCATCGGGCTGTGGCCACCGACGCGGTAGAACTGGCCGTCGGACAGCACGCGCAGCAGCCGCGTCTGCAGCTCGAAGGGCATGTCGCCGATTTCATCCAGGAAGAGCGTGCCGCCGTCGGCCTGCTCGAAGCGGCCTCGCCGCGAGGCCTGCGCGCCGGTGAAGGCGCCGCGCTCGTGGCCGAAGAGTTCGCTCTCCAGCAGGTCCTTCGGAATCGCCGCCGTGTTGATCGCCACGAACGGGCCTTCGCCGCGCGGGCTGTGCTTGTGCAGCGCGCGCGCCACCAGCTCCTTGCCCGAGCCGCTCTCGCCCGTGATCATCACGGTGACGTTGCTCTGTGATAACCGGCCAATCGCGCGGAACACGTCCTGCATGGCCGGCGCCTGGCCCAGCATCTCGGGCACTTGCGCGGAGGCTTCCTGCTCGCCAGCCTCACGCTGGCTTTCTTCCTGGGCGCGGCGGATCAGCTCGACGGCACGGGGCAGGTCGAAGGGCTTGGGCAGGTACTCAAACGCCCCGCCCTGGAAGGCCGACACGGCGCTGTCCAGGTCGGAGTAGGCGGTCATGATGATGACCGGCAGCGCCGGCAGGCGCGCCTTGACCTTGGCCAGCAGCTCCAGGCCCGAGCCGCCGGGCATGCGGATGTCGGACACCAGCACCTGCGGTGAATCGTCCTCCAGCGCGGCGAGCATGTCGCGCGCATTGCTGAAGCTGCGCACCGGCAGCCCCTCGCGGGCCAGGGCCTTCTCGAGCACGAAGCGGATCGAGTGGTCGTCGTCAACAACCCAGATGGATTTCATGAGGTTCCTCGGCCGCGCCACTCACCTTGTGAGTTAGGGCAACGGCAGCGTGATTCGGAAATTCGTCAGGCCCGGCTCGCTTTCACAATCGATCATGCCCTGGTGTTGCTGCGCAATCGTCTGTGCAAGCGTGAGTCCGAGGCCCGAGCCGCCGTCCCGCCCCGAGACCAGGGGGAAGAAGATGCGATCCCGGATCTCGGCGGGGACGCCGGGACCGTTGTCCTCAATATGCAATTCCAGTGCCAAGCGCCAGCGCTGCTTGCCAACGGTTACTTGCCGGGCGACCCGCGTGCGCAGCACGATCTGCGCGTCGCCCGCAGCAATGCGCGCGCCGAGCACCTGGGCGGCGTTCTGCACGATGTTCAGCGTCATCTGGATCAGCTGCTCGCGGTCACCGCGGAAGTCGGGCAGCGAGGTGTCGTAGTCGCGCGCGACGTCCAGGCCCTTGGGATGTTCGATGAGCACCAGCGCCCGGACCCGCTCGCAGATTTCGTGGATGTTGACGTCGCCGACGACCTGCGCCTTGCGATGCGGTGCGAGCAGGCGGTCCACCAGGCTTTGCAGCCGGTCCACCTCGTGGACGATGACCTGCGTGTATTCGGTCAGCTCAGGGTCACCCTCCTGCAGCTCCAGCGCCAGCAACTGGGCCGCGCCGCGGATGCCACCGAGCGGGTTCTTGATCTCGTGGGCGAGGTTGCGGGTCAGCTCCTTGGTGGCCTGCACCTGGTCGAGGTTGCGCTCGTCGCGGTCCTGGCGGGCCAGCTGGGCGATCTCGATGAGCTCGACGAGCACACGCGGCCCGCCGTCGTCGGCCGGGTCCATCTGGGACACGATGACATGCACGGGCAGGCCGTCTTCGTGGGCCCAGGCGCCCCGGCGCAGCACGGCGTCGAAGCGGCTGCTGGAGTAGTGGTTGGCGGCCACGCCGCCCAGCGTCTCGACCAGGCGCTGGGAGTCGTCGAACCAGTCGGGCAACTGCGATTTCTGCACGGCGCGGCGCGACAGCCGCATGGCGTTCTCGAAGGCGGCGTTGGCAAACAGGCATTCGCCGTCGGCACTGACGACAACGACCATGGTCGCAAGCAGGTCCAGGCCGGAGAACTCGGCCGGCAACAGGGAGGTATCAGTCATGGCGCTTGGGAACTCCCGCAGCGCCGTGCGCCTCAGGAGGGAAGTTTGGCGATCTCTCGCTTGAGGGCCTGGACGTCGGCCTCGTGGCGGCCGATGTTGTCCTTGAGCTCGGCCATGCGGTCGAGGTACTTCTGGTAGTTGCGCTCGTCACCGCGGCGCTCCTGGCCGGCAGCGAACTCGCGCTGCGCGTTGCCCAGGCGTTCCTCGGCCTGGCGCAACTCGTTCTGCAGCACGCGGCGGCGCTCGTCGTCGCGCACCCGCTGCTGGCCGGCCTCGACGCGGCTCTCAGCACCACGCGACTCCGCAGACGCCGACGCCGCCGCGCCCGTGCGCGGCCTGGGCGACTGCACGACGGTGATGGGCGTGCCCTCGATGGTCCGGCAACCCTTCTCGTGCGCTTCCTTGGCGGACAGCGCGTCGGTGTAGAGCACCGGCGGTCCGGGGCAGCGGTAGACCGTGCCCTGCGCCTGCGCGCCCAGGCTGGCCAGGACGAACAACGGTGCCAGCAGTCGATTCAGCATGGCCGGATTGTGAATCAGACACGGCCATGAAAAAGGGGCCGCAGCAGCGGCCCCCTTTGCTGGGGATGACCAAGGCAGCGTTGAGGCTGCCCATGGCAATCACAGCGCGTAGTACATGTCGAACTCGACCGGGTGAGTGGCCATGCGGAAGCGCGTCACTTCCTGCATCTTCAGGTCGATGTAGGCGTCGATGTAGCTGTCGGTGAACACGCCACCCTTGGTCAGGAAGGCACGGTCCTTGTCCAGATAGTCCAGGGCCTGGTCCAGGCTGTGGCAGACGGTCGGGATCTTCGCGTCTTCTTCCGGCGGCAGGTGGTACAGGTCCTTCGTGGCGGCTTCGCCCGGATGGATCTTGTTTTCCACGCCGTCCAGACCCGCCATCAGCAGTGCGGCGAAGCACAGATAGGGGTTGGCGGAAGGATCCGGGAAGCGCGCTTCGACGCGGCGGCCCTTGGGGTTGGCCACGTAGGGGATGCGGATCGAGGCCGAGCGGTTCTTGGCCGAGTAGGCCAGCTTGACCGGGGCTTCGAAACCAGGCACCAGACGCTTGTACGAGTTCGTACCCGGGTTGGTGATGGCGTTCAGCGCGCGGGCGTGCTTGATGATGCCGCCGATGTAGTACAGCGCGAAGTCGCTCAGGCCGGCATAGCCGTCGCCGGCGAACAGGTTCTTGCCGTCCTTCCAGACCGACTGGTGAACGTGCATGCCGGAGCCGTTGTCGCCAACCAGGGGCTTGGGCATGAAGGTCGCGGTCTTGCCGTAGGCATGGGCGACGTTGGCGACGATGTACTTCTGCAGCTGCGTCCAGTCAGCGCGCTCGACCAGCGAGCTGAAGCGCGTGCCGATTTCCATCTGGCCGGCGTTCGCCACTTCGTGGTGGTGAACTTCGACGGGGATGCCGCACTGCTCGAGGATCAGGCACATCTCCGAGCGCATGTCCTGGCCGCTGTCGACCGGGGGAACGGGGAAGTAGCCACCCTTGACGGTGGGGCGGTAGCCGCTGTTGCCGTGCTCGTATTCCTTGGAGGAATTCCAGGCGCCTTCTTCCGATTCGATCTTGAAGAACGAGCCGGCCATGTCGTTGCCCCAGCGCACGCTGTCGAACACGAAGAATTCGGGTTCCGGGCCGAAGTAGGCGGTGTCGCCCAGGCCGCTGCTCTTGAGGTAGGCCTCGGCGCGCTTGGCCAGCGAACGCGGGTCGCGCTCATAGGCCTTGCCATCGGTCGGGTCGATGACGTCGCAGGTCAGGATCAGCGTCGGCTCTTCGAAGAAGGGGTCGATGTTGGCGGTGTTGGGATCGGGGATGAGAAGCATGTCCGATGCTTCGATGCCCTTCCAGCCGGCGATCGAGGAGCCGTCGAAGGCATGGCCCGACGTGAACTTGTCTTCATCGAAATGGGACACCGGCACGGTGACGTGCTGTTCCTTGCCACGGGTATCAGTGAAGCGGAAGTCGACGAACTTGACTTCGTTTTCCTTCACAAGGGTCATCACATCGGCGACGGTCTTGGCCATCAATTGCTCCTACGGGATCGAGGGGGTTGGTTTGCCGCTGCGAACACACATGCACTCGCAGCCACGGGGGAAAGCAAAGCAGTTTGCATGCCACTGCACCGACATGGGTTGCGGCTTGGCTGCTCTCAACATTATCGTTGGGGGTTGGTTACCGCTGGAGTTCTATCGCACCAGCTCTGTGCTTATTGACGCACCAAATTGGACAACGCCCCGTTTGAGTGCATCGTAGGCCGGGTCGAGCTGGTCGGCCTCGCCTTTGACGCCCAGCTCGATGCAACGCCCCCATTGCGGGTGGTCGACGCTCGGCAGGCTGAACACCTTGATGCCGGCGAACTCAGCCTCGACGGCTTCCATCAGCGGCGTGAGGCTGGCCTCCATCGCGCCCTGCACGATCAGCGAGCGTTCGATGACGCCGAGCTTGCGGTGCAGCTGCGGGAAGCGGTCCAGCACCCAGGCCATCATCGGATGGGCCATCACCGGGAAGCCCGGCACGAAGTGCACGTTGCCGACGAAGAAGCCCGGGATCTTGTTGAAGGGGTTGGGGATGATGCCCGCGCCTTCGGGGAAGACGCCCATCTCGAAGCGGCGCAGGCTGTCGGGCTCATCGGGTGTGATCGCCTTGCCTTGCTCGGCCGCCATTTGCTGGATGCGCTGCCAGATCAGCTCGCGCGCCTCGGGGTGCAGCGCGAGCGGCCGGCCCAAGGCGGCGGCGGCGGACTGGCGGGTGTGGTCATCCGGCGTGGCACCAATACCGCCGCAGCTGACGATCAGGTCGCCACTGGCAAAAGCTTCGCTCAGCTTGGCCGTCAACAGCTCGCGGTCGTCACCCAGGTACTGGGCCCAGGCGAGCTGCATGCCGCGCTCGGACAGCAGTTCGATGAACCTGGCCAGATGCGAGTCACGGCGCTTGCCGGACAGGATCTCGTCGCCAATGATGATCAGGCCGACTTGCATGGTTTCAGGCGTCCAGCAGAACTTCGGAGATGACGGCCGGCTCGTTGGCCCGCCGCGCCTGCAGGGCCGCGAGCGCGTAGTGCGTGAACCAGGCCGTCGAGAAGGCAAACACCAGCGTGTAGAGCCAGATGGCCAGCAGCACGAGGAAGGGCGCCAAGATGACCGCCATCGCGCTGAAGGCCCAGATCAACGAGGGCGCCGCGCCGAGGTAGCCGCAGATGACACCCATGGCCAGCATGGGCGTACGGTGCTCCTTCAGCAGCGCGCGGCGCTCCTCGGCGGAGGCATGTTCGGCCAGCACGTCGAAGCCGAAGACGCGGTAGGTCAGCCAGCCCCAGATCAGCGGCGGCAGCACCATCACCAGCGGCGGGATCAGCCACAGCGGTATCGACAACAGGATGAGTACCAGGGCCAGTAGCGTGGCGCCCAGCGAGGCCGCAACGCTCTGCGCCAGCGTGCCGCCGCGCTTCTTCTCCAGCAGCGGAAAGCGCCGCTCGGCGACAAGACGCACGATGGCGGGCGTCATGCACAGCGCCACCAGCAGAAAGCTCAGCAGGATGACGACGGGCAGCACGCCAGCCAGCACGACGATGGCCGCCAGCGCACTGCGGAAGGCCTGCAGGCCGTAGGAGTCCAGCCAGTGCAGCAGGCTCTCGATGAGCTTCCAGCTCTCCAGCGTGGCGCGCACGCTGGCGATGGACCCTTCCCAGAAGAAGAACATGAAGCTGAATACCAGCACGCCGCAGATGAGCAGCGGCAGCAGCGACAGGCCGATCACGCGCGGGTGCAGGCAGTAGGCGGCGGCGCGCCAGAAGGAGTCGGCGAGACCTTGCATCAGTTGGCCTTTCGGTAGGACGTGGCGAGGCGCACCAACCCCAGCCACTGCTGGCGCCAGAAGCCCTCGCCGTAGTCGCGGCCGCCCTCGTCGGGCAGTTGGTCGCGCACGCCGGTGGGGTCGAAGCGGTTGTCGAAGCAATGGGTGCGGAACAGCAGGTCCCAGACCGGCAGCAGCACGCCGAAGTTGTGGCCGCCCAGCGTGCCGCGGCCGCCGGATTCATGGCCGATGCCGATGCTGTGGTGCAGGCGGTGAAAGCGCGGGCTGACCAGCAGCCGCTCGCCGATCAGGCCGAAGCTGATGCGCGCATTCGCATGCTGCAGGCTCTCGTGCAGCTGCGTGATGACGGTGATGGCGACGAACTGCCCCGGCTCCACGCCGATGAAGCGAGCCAGCAGCGCGAAGGCAGTGCCCATGATCACGTCGTCCAGCAGATGGCTGCGGTTGTCGCTCCACATCGTCATCTGGCGCTGGCTGTGGTGCAGGCTGTGCAAGGCCCACCACCAGTTGAACTGGTGCTGGGCGCGGTGCAGCCAGTAGCCGACAAAGTCGAAGACAACCAGATAGAGCAGCAGGCTGACCCAGCCGATATCGGTCACGCCAGGCCACAGGCCATCGAGCTGCCAGGTCGACAGGCCGGCCAGGCGCAGCCCGCTGGACATGCTGTCCCACAGCGGGTCGATGGCGAAGAACATCGCCAGGCGCACCAGGCCCAGGCGGTGGATCAGCGTGTAGACGACGTCGGTGCGCACGGCCGCGTGGTCGGTCACCGGCTCGACGGGCCAACGATGCTCCAGCACACGGATGCCAAGCAGGATGAAAGCGATCTGCATCAGGCCCAGCAGCAGCCAGCCGGTCGCATCGAATGCGTCTTCCAGCAGGTTGCCAAAGCCCAACCCGAACACCAGCGGCTGCACAACGCTCTCGTACAGCGCGAGCTGCACGCTGTCGAAGGTGTTGGAGATCCAGTCGATCACGGCTTCTTGAACAAGGATGCGTAGCGCGGATGATCGCGCAGCGGCGCAAAGCACAGGCCGCGCTGCTCCAGGCCGGTCATCAGCGGCTCTAGAACGGCTGGCGCCCAGGGCTCCTGGCGCTCCCAGATGCCAAGGTGGGCGATGAGGATGTCGCCGGCCTTCACGTCGCGCAGCGCCTTCTCCAGCAGCTGTGCGTTCGGGTGGGGGCCGCTGGGCAGCTCATCGCCCAGAAAGCCCGCGCGGGCCCAGCCCACATGGCTGAAGCCGCAGGCCTTGGCCGTGCTCAGCAGAGCGGCCGACGTGCGGCCCGCCGGCGCGCGGAAGAGGGGCGCCAGCGGCTTGCCCGTCATCGCCGTGAAGCGGTCACCTACCTTCTTCAGGCTGGCGCAGTACTGCTCGGCCGACAGCTCGCGCACGACGGGCGGATTCACACCGGCCTGGGTGCGGACCTTGAAGCGCGTGACCTTGCCGTCGGCATCGAGGATGTCTTCGAGGAAGACGTCGTGGTCCCAGGTATGGGAGCCGAAGTCATGCCCCTCGGCCGCGCGCTCGCGCCACCACGGTGCCCAGGTCTCGTCTAGCGTCGTGCCGCCGGTCTGCGTGGGCTCGCTGGCGAGGAAGAAGGTCACCTTGGCGTTGTGCTTCTTCAGCGTCTGCGCAATGAGCGGCGCGACGCCCATGTGGCCGGTGTCGAAGGTGAGGTAGACCGGCCTGTCGCAAGCCGGCTGGGCTGCCGCCGCACTCGCGGCCAGCAGCAGGACAAGCGCTTTCATAACCGCGGCTGGTGATCCAGCGTCCAGATCCCGTGCGGCGACTTGCCCACCTTGACCTGGCGCACGACCTTGCGTGTCGTCGTGTCGATCTGCGTGACCTTGCCGGCCCAGCGCGACGTGACGAGCAGCGTCTTGCCGTCGGTCAGCAGCTCCATGTCGTCCGGCCCGGCCGGAGCGGGGTATTGGTCGACGACGGTCAGCGTGGCCAGGTCGATCTTGCTGATGGTGTTGGCGGCGCGGTTGGACACCAGCACGTGGCGCTTGTCGCCCCAGGCGCGGAACGAATGCGCGCCCGCGCCGGTCTGGATGCGCCGCGCCAGCTTCGGGCTTGCGCCGCTGACGTCCCAGACCTCGACGAACTTGTCGCCCGTCAGGCCGATGAGCACGAAGCGATCGTCGGGCGTCAGGTAGATGTCGGCCGGCATCTTGCCGACCGGCGTTTTCCACTTGACAGCCTGTGTGGCCAGGTCGATGGCCAGCAGCTCGTCGCTGTCCTGCAGGCTGACATAGAGCGTCGTGCTCTTGCTGTCGATGTTCAGGTGGCTAGGCGTCTTGGGCGCCGGGATGCGCTTGACGAGCTGCAACGGCTCGGTCGCCACGCTGCCCTGCCAGCGGTAGAGGTCGACGCGGTCCAGCCGGTTGGACGCGGTGACGAGCCACTTCATGTCCGGCGAGAAGCGCAGGTGGTAGGGGTCGGAAATGCCGCGCACCACGCGCTGCACTTCTGCCGTGTGTGGGTCGACGAAGGTCAGCGAATCGCCCAGCGCGTTGGCGACGATCAGTGACTTCTCGTCCGGCGACAGGTAGAGGTGGTGCGGCTCCTTGCCCGTCGGGATGCGCTTGACGACGGTGAAGCTGACGGGGTCGACGACGGCGATGTCGGCGTCCAGCGAATTGAGCACGAAGACCGGCGGGCGCGCCGGCTGGGCACTGGCCAGACCGGCCGACATCAACAGGGCCATGAAGCCGCAACGAAACATTCCGAGTCCTCAAAAAGCAGAAAGGGCGGCAGCTGCCGCCCTCACCGTGCCAGTTTACCGGGGGTGCTCAGTCGTCGCTGCCGCCCAGGATGCCGCCCAGCAGCCCGGCGCCGGCAAAACCACCCAGAACCGAGCCCTCTTCACGGCCACCGCCGCCGGTCTGCGGCGCCGCCGCGAAGATGCGCGATGCCAGGCGCGAGAACGGCAGGCTCTGAAGCCAGATCTCCCCCGGGCCGGTCAGCTTGGCCAGGAACAGGCCCTCACCGCCGAACAGCGCCGTCTTGATCTTGCCGACGTACTGGATCTCGAAGTTCACGTTGGGCGTGTAGGCCACCACACAGCCGGTGTCCACCAGCAGCGTCTGCCCAGGCTGCAGCGTGCGGCGCACGACGGTGCCGCCGGCGTGCACGAAGGCCAGGCCGTCGCCTTCGAGCTTCTGCATGATGAAGCCCTCGCCGCCGAAGAAGCCGGTGGACAGCTTCTGCTGGATGGCGATGCCCAGCGACACGCCACGCGCGGCGCACAGGAAGGCGTCCTTCTGGCAGATCAGCGTGCCGCCCAGCTGGCGCAGATCCATCGGCAGGATCTTGCCCGGATAGGGCGCGGCAAAGGCCACGCGCAGCTTGCCCGCGCCGTTGTTCGTGTAGACCGTCGTGAACAGCGATTCACCCGTGACGAGGCGCTTGCCCGCGCCCAGCAGCTTGCCGAAGAAGCCACCGCCCTGGTTGGCCGAGCCATCGCCGAACACGGTGTCCATGGCGATGCCGGCGTCCATGAACATCATCGAGCCGGCCTCGCCGATGGCCGCCTCGCCGGGGTCCAGTTCGACCTCGACGAACTGCATCTCGGCACCCTTGATCTCGAAATCGACTACATCCATGGCCATGTGGCTCTCCCGGCTAAGAAAAAACGGGGCGGATCATAGCCATGGCCGGCATGACAGATCTTTATTTCTCTATTGACAGAAATTTCAGACGGCGTACGCTGCAAGCCATGGAACTCACCGACATCAGCCGCAGATTCATCGTCCACTGGGGCGAGATGGGCAGCAATTGGGGCGTCAACCGCAGCGTCGCGCAGATCCACGCGCTGCTCTATGTGCACGGCCAGCCGCTGCACGCCGAAGACCTGGCCGACACGCTGGTGCTGGCCCGCTCCAACGTCAGCAACAGCCTGAAGGAGTTGCTGAACTGGCGGCTCATCCGCGTCACCCACCTTCTGGGCGACCGGCGCGATTACTACGAGACCTCGGGTGACGTGTGGGAGCTGTTCCGCACCATCGTGCGCGAGCGCAAGGAGCGCGAGTTCGACCCCACCGTGGCGCTGCTGCGCGAGCTGTCGCGGGACCCGGCGCTGGAGAAGGAATCGCCCGCCATGCAGGACCGACTGCGCAGCACGCTGGACTTCATGCAGACGCTGGGCAGTTGGAGCGACGAGATGCTGCGGCTGTCGCCCGCCACGCTGGAGAAGATCCTCAAGCTGGGCGCCCAGGTGCAGCGCTTCGTGCGCCCGGCCGACGCCGCAGAGGCCCCCAGCGTCTTCCCCGTCACCCCACCGATGCCGCCCATGGGATGACGAGGCAACGCGAGGCTCCTTCGGGCCTCTTTTTTTGCCCATTTATTTCTCTTTATACAGAAACAACAGCCATGACAATCAACAACACCGTCCACACCGTCTATTACGACGGCGCCTGCCCGCTGTGCAGCGGCGAGATGGCGCTGCTGATGGCGCGCAACGCCGCCGGCCGCCTGGCCTTCGTCGACATTGCCGCGCCCGGCTTCGATGCGGCACCGCTGGGTGCCAGCCTGAGCGCGATGCTGACCCTCATGCACGTGCGCCGCCCGGACGGCAGCTGGCTCATCGGCATCCCGGCCTTCGTCGTCATCTACGAGGCCACGGGCTTCGACGGCGTCGCCCGCTGGCTGCGCCGGCCCTGGTTCGCGCGCCTGGCCGCGCAGGCCTACCCCTGGCTCGTGCGCCACCGCTACCAACTGCCGCACACGCTGATCCGCACGGCCTTCAGGGTGCAGGAGCGCGCCTGCCCGGCCGACGGCACCT
The DNA here is from genome assembly GCF_054177665.1 of Roseateles sp. P5_E8. Classification (NCBI taxonomy): domain Bacteria; kingdom Pseudomonadati; phylum Pseudomonadota; class Betaproteobacteria; order Burkholderiales; family Sphaerotilaceae; genus Roseateles; species Roseateles sp. P5_E8. The sequence goes on from NZ_JBGCUM010000001.1 coordinate 251,355, forward strand.
GCCAAACCCGTTGATTCAACCAAGGAGAGAACCATGTCCGAACTGAACTTCGCCCTCACCCTGTTCATCGCCATCGCCGGCCCCATCCTCGCGATCAGCTATCTGCGGCGCATCCTCGTGCCGGTGCTGAACGCGCTGTGCGTCGAGCCCATGCCGGGCGCCGTCGGCGCGCACTTCTGGGTGCGCAGCGCCTATGTGTTGGCCGTGGCCGGCACGCTGGTGCTGGCGCTGCTGTTCGGTGACTTCAAGGGCGAGCCGTTGGCCGCCGTGCACCGCGCGCTGTTGCTGGCTGCGGGTGGCTGCTTCGTCAGCATCGCCGTTATCACGCGCCGCGTTTGGGCGCCCGTGCAGCAGCGGCTGGCCAAGCCTGTGGTGGCGGCGCCCCGCGGTCCCGTCGCTGCAACCGCAGCCGCTGACAGGTGGGTCTGAGCCATGAAGATCCTCGTCATCGGCGCCGGCGGCTTCATCGGCAGCCACCTGTGCCGGGCGCTGGCCGATGCCGGCCATGAGACGGTGCGCGCCGGGCTGCGGCCCGTCACCGACTGGGAGCGGCCCGAGGCCTGGCGGCCACTGCTAGCGGGTGTGCAAGGTGTCGTCTATGCCGCCGGCTGCCTGCGCGACCAAGCGGGCGGCGTGGCCGACCTGCTCGACCTGCTGCACCACCGCGCACCGGTCGCACTGGCCGCGGCTTGCGAGGCGGCGGGCGTCGGCCGCTTCGTCCACGTGTCGGCGCTGTGCGGCGGCGTCAGCGCCTATGCGCGCAGCAAGCATGCTGGAGAGGTCGCACTGGTCGGCCGCGCCTGCATCGTGCGGCCCAGCCTCGTCGTCGGGGTGGGCGGCGTCAGCAGCCGCATGCTGGACCTGCTCGCCCGCCTGCCCTGGCTGCCGCTACCCGCCGAGGTGGCGCGCTGCCGCGTGCAGCCCATCCGCGTCGAAGACTTGGCGGCCGGCATCGTTGCGGCGCTGGCCTCGCCGCAACTGCACGCCTCGTGGACGGCGGTAGGTCCCGAGGCCGCCACGGTGGCCGAGTGGATCGCCCGCCGCCGCACGGCACGCGGCAACGGCCCGGCCCGCCACATCGAGCTGCCACGGGCGCTGACACGCGCGTCGGCACGGCTCGGTGATCTGGTCCCGCAGGGCCCCTGGTGCAGCACGGCGCTGGAGCTTCTCGCCCACGACAGCGCCGAGCCGCAAGCCCAGTCACCTCTGGGCCGGCCGCTGCGCGATGCGATGGAAGGCGCCTGGGCATGAAGAGGATGACCCTGGCCCGCGCGTCCCTTGTGCTGCTGTGGTGGGGCACGGTGGCGGCCAGCCTGCACGACGGCGGCGCGGCCGGCATCGCGCTGTTGCAGCAGGCCACCGGCATCGCGCCTGGCGCCGCGTTGGCCCTGGTGCTGCTCGGCTGCGCGTGGGACGTCGCCATCGGCCTGCTCCTGCTGCTTCGCCCAGGCGCCCTCGCCTACCGCCTCACTGCGGCCGGCGTCATCGGCATGACGCTGCTCGCCACCGCCCTCGTGCCCTCGCTGTGGCTGGACCCCTTCGGCGCGCTGCTGAAGAACCTGCCCGTGCTGGCGCTGCTCGCGCTCATGGCAGAGAAGGAGGCTCAAGCATGAACAGCTACCTGTTCGTCAAATGGCTGCACATCGTCTCCAGCGTGCTGCTGGCCGGCACCGGCTTCGGTTCGGCCTTCTACCTGTTCTTCGCCAACCGTAGCGCCAGCCTGCAAGCCCGCGCCGTCGTCGCCCGCCTCGCCGTGCGCGCCGACCTGTGGTTCACGACGCCGGCCGTGATCGTGCAACCCGCCACCGGTATCTGGCTCGCGCACACCGCCGGCTGGCCGCTGACAACGCCGTGGCTGCTCGCGTCGCTGCTGCTCTATGCGCTGGCCGGCGCCTGCTGGCTGCCGGTGCTGTGGCTGCAATTGAAGATGGCGCGCGAGGTCGAGGCCGCGCTGGCCGAGCGTCGGCCGCTGTCAGTGCAATACCGGCGTTGGCAACGCGCCTGGGAATGGCTGGGTTGCCCGGCCTTCGCGGCGATGCTTGCGGTGTTCTTTTTGATGGTGAACAAGCCGGCGCTGTGGGTTGGGCCATAGCGGCAGCGACCAGCCCACACAGCTACTTGGGACAGAGCATGAACGGCACGGTCTTGGCGCAGCGGCCACAAGAGGGAATGATTTGGCCCTCGTTCGGTCCGCCGCCGTAGATCTCGGTCATCGCAACCGGATAGTCCCCACAGCGGATGGCGTGCTGCACGAGGCGCGGCGCGGCACATTGGTAGTCGAAGTTCTGCACGCTGTCGTTCGGCACCGGTTCGCCACGCCGATTCAGGATCGGCAATGCCAGAGGCGGGCAGTAGACGAAACCAAGACCGTCACACAGGCTCTTGAAGAAGGTGTCGAGCTTCTTGCTCGAATGACTCGCGTACACGGTGTTCTTGTCTGCCACCTGCAGCACCCCGATCATTGCTTCCTTGGTGGCCTGGTACAGATAGGAGCCGCTGTTCTTGGTGCTTGCACGGAGAACGTTGCGAATGCCCTGCAGCAGGTCCTGCGCCTTTTTCTCGGTGTTGCTGTTGCCGCTGTTCGTCGAAGGCATGACGTGCAACGCCGAGACCTCGTCGCAGAGGTCGCAGCGCCTGGCCCACGGGCCCACCACCAGCGCGCCCTCGGCCTGCCCGTCTTGACGGTAGATGTCCACCATGCCGTACTTTGTCCCCTTCAAGCGTGACTCGACCAGTTTCACGTCGGGCTCTGGGATCGCATGGTTGAACTCGGTGGTGTGAAGAAAGCCCTCGGCTCCCTTGTGCCGGCCCGATTCCACCAGCACCTGGTACCAGTAGTTGGGATCCAGCCCGTCCGCCAGTGGCAGGCCTTCACGCCTGGGGTCCACCATGCCGAGGATGGACACCTGGGCCGGCGCGTGAAGTTCGATCTTGGGAACGAAGTCCACGCCACCCTTGTCGCGCAGGCGGACCGGATGATCAATCAGATATCGGCTCATGACGTCTCCTTTGGGCGCAGTCATCTTGCCCGCCGACCGACGACTTGACGACCCCCAGAAGAACCGATGACCCCCTCGCTATCGGCTGCCGCTCGACCCGCGAAGTGCGATGCCACCCAAAGCGCAAACAGGCTGGGAATTCACGCCTGTGCCGTGCGAAACCTCGCCGCCGCATCCCGCAACTGGCCGGCCCGATCCTCCAGCAGCGACGCCGACGCCGCCGTCTCCTCGACCAGTGCCGCGTTCTGCTGCGTCGTCGAGTCCACCTCGCGGATGGCCGCGGCCAGTTGGCGGATCTGGTCAGCCTGCGATGACGACTGGCTGGTGATGTCGCCGACGATGGCCGCCACCCGATGGATGGCCTGCACGATCTCGCCCATGGAGCCGCCGGCCTGGGTCACGTAGGTCTCGCCTTGGTGGACGGTCTCAATGGACGTGTTGATCAGCGTCTTGATCTCTTTCGCTGCTTCGGCCGAGCGCTGGGCCAGCGAGCGCACCTCGCTGGCAACGACGGCGAAGCCGCGGCCCTGCTCACCCGCGCGCGCGGCCTCGACGGCGGCGTTGAGCGCCAGGATGTTGGTCTGAAAGGCGATGGAGTCGATGACCTGGATGATGTCGCCGATCTTCCGCGAGCTGGCGGTGATCTCGCCCATGGACTGCACCGCGCGATTGACGATCTCGCCGCCGCGGCCTGCCAGCCCGGCGGCGCCCTGCACCAGGTCATGGGCCTCGCGGGCGCTGCTCATGTTGTGGTCGACGGTCTGCTCCAGCATGCCGGTGCTGGCGCTGGTCTGCTCGACGACGGAGGCCATGGCATTGCCGCGCGATGACAGGTCGCGGTTGGCGCCCGAGATCTGCGTGGCCGACGTGGAGATGTGCTCGGCCCCTGCACGCACCTCGTGCACCAGGCCGCTGAGGCGATGCACGGCGTCGCGCAGCGCGTTGGTGGCGAGGACGACCTCGTCGCGGCCGTCCAGCGCCTCGGTGTCGCCGAGGTCGCCTGCACCCAGGGCCTCGATGCGCCGACCCAGGGCCACGCAGGTGCTCAGCGCCGCCATGTAGTAGCTGATCAACGCATAGGCGGCGATGGTGACGAAGGCGATGGCCAGCGTCATGGCCGTCCACAAGCCACGGGTCAGGCGCTCGACGCGCACCGTGACCAGTTCGGCCAGACGTGCCTCGGCTGCGCGCTGCAGCTTGTCGGCCGCGGCGATCTGTTCGGTGCCCAGCGCAAACCAGGCGGCCGGCTCGACCTTGGGCGCCTCACCCAGCACGAAGCTCTGGCCGAACTTCTCGCGGAAGTCCTTGCGGATGCGGTCGGCAAGCTGCAGGTCTAAGCCTTTGACCGCGTCCGGGTTGGCGGCGGCCACGCGGGTCAATGCGCCGGTCAGGCGGGTCAGGTATTCCTCGGTCAGCGTGTCGGCTTGATGCAGACGCTGCTGCACGCCATAGGGCGGCGTGCCCATCTGCGCGGCGGCCGAACCCAGCGCGCGCATGCGGCCGATGGCGTCCTGCAGGCGCGGCAGCGCGTCGGTGACGGTGAGCATCAGATAGTAGGTGTCGGCGTCAGGGTCCAGCGCGAGGTTGGACTCGGAGGACGCCTGCTCGATGAGCGCCTGGGCCGCGTCGGTCAGCGCATAGCCGGCGTTGATGACGGCCTCGGGCTCGCCCGCGCCCACAGCCACCAGCGCCTTGGCCTTGTCGCGCGTGGCGGCCAGGCCGGGGGCCAGCTTCAGCGGGTCCTGCGCTGCGGCAATGAGCTGCTCCACCGCCTGAGCCTGGGTGTTGAAATTGGTCAGCGCAGCGTCCCGCTTGGCCTCCGCGCCGGGCGACTTGGCGCTCAGGCCGATGGACGTGCCGCGCAGCACCATGGCCGCATTCAGCACGCTGCTGACCTGGCGAACCTGGACGATGCCGACCAGTTCCTTGGCCGAGAAGTCGCGCGCGTCGGAGCGGTCCCCCGCCAGCGACACCAGCAGGTAGACCAGCGGGATCGCAAAGCACAGGCAGACGATGAAGAACTTGTGCGCCATCGGCAGGCGGCGCATCAGGCTGACGGCGGGCAGAAAGACGAGGTTCATCCGACTCATTCCCAACCGCTGGTAGCGGCATCAGCGTCGAAATGTAGTTAGCTCAGGTCGCCGATTGCATGGGGCATTCGCGAGGTGCGGCGTCGTTTCACGCCCAAGCGTGTTTTATTGCCAGTCGCCACGGGTCACGCAGAAAAAAGCCGGCTGCCGGAGCAGCCGGCTTGGCCTTGGCTTCACCCAGTGGGTGAGTTAGCCCATGTGCATGCCGCCGTTGCAGGAGAAATCGGCGCCGGTCGAGAAGCCCGAATCCTCGCTGGCCAGCCACACGACGATGGAGCCGATCTCCTCGGGCTTGCCCAGGCGCTTGACGGGGATGGTTGCGACGATCTTCTCCAGGATCTCGGGCTTGATGGCCTTGACCATGTCGGTGCCGATGTAGCCCGGGCTGACGGTGTTGACCGTCACGCCCTTGGATGCCAGCTCCTGCGCCAGCGCCATCGTGAAACCGTGCATGCCGGCCTTGGCGGCCGAATAGTTGGTCTGGCCGGCCTGGCCCTTCTCGCCGTTGACGGAAGAGATCTGGATGATGCGGCCCCAGCCCTTTTCGACCATGCCCGGCACGACCTGCTTGGTCACGTTGAACATGGAGTTCAGGTTGGTGTCGATGACGGCCTTCCAGTCCTCGGGGCTCATCTTCAGGAACATGCGGTCGCGCGTGATACCGGCGTTGTTTACCAGCACGTCGATGGCGCCGTGCTCGGCGATGGACTTCTGGAAGGCCTCGACCGTGGAGTCCCAATCGGCCACGTTGCCGACCGAGGCGTGGAAGCTGAAGCCGAGGGCCTGCTGCTCGTCCAGCCACTTCTTGGCGTCGCGGCTGGGACCGCAACCGGCGATGACCTTGAAGCCGGCCTTGGCGAGCTTCTGGCAGATGGCGGTACCGATGCCACCCATGCCGCCCGTAACGTAGGCAACTTTTTGGCTCATGGTTTTGTCTCCTTCAGTGGTGATTTGAAAACTCGTTCAGCGCTCAACGGTCAGGGCCACGCCCATGCCGCCGCCGATGCACAGCGACGCGATGCCCTTCTTGGCATCGCGCTTGACCATCTCGTGCAGCAGCGTGACGAGCACGCGGCAGCCGCTGGCGCCGATGGGGTGGCCCAGCGCGATGGCGCCGCCGTTGACGTTGACCTTGCTCATGTCCCAGCCCATCTCGTTGTGCACGGCGCAGGCCTGGGCCGCGAAGGCCTCGTTGATCTCCAGCAGGTCCAGGTCGGCCGGCTTCCAGCCGGCACGCTCCAGCGCCCGCTTGGCGGCGGGTACGGGGCCCATGCCCATGTAGGCGGGGTCCAGGCCAGCGGAGGCGTAGGAGGCGATGCGCGCCAGCGGCGTGAGGCCCAGCGACGCGGCCTTGGCGGCCGTCATGACGACCACGCCGGCCGCGCCGTCGTTCAGGCCCGAGGCGTTGCCGGCGGTGACGCTGCCGGCCTTGTCAAAGGCGGGGCGCAGGCCGGCGAGTGCCTCGGCGGTGGACTTGCGGTTGATGAACTCATCGTTGGCGAAGACGATGGGGTCGCCCTTCTTCTGCGCGATGCTGAAGGGGACGATCTCGTCCTTGAAGCGGCCGGCGTCCTGCGCGGCGGCGGCCTTTTGCTGCGAGCCGAAGGCCAGTGCGTCCTGCTGCTCGCGGGTGATGCCGTACTTCTTGGCGATGTTCTCGGCGGTGATGCCCATGTGGTACTGGTTGTACACGTCCCACAGGCCGTCAACGATCATCGTGTCGACCAGTTTCCAGTCGCCCATGCGTTGGCCGTCGCGCGAGCCCGGCAGCACGTGGGCGCTCAGGCTCATGCTCTCCTGGCCGCCGGCGATGACGATGTCGCTGTCGCCGTCACGGATGGCCTGTGCCGCCAGCATCACGGCCTTCAAGCCCGAGCCGCAGACCTTGTTGATGGTCATGGCCGGCACCACGTTCGGCAGGCCGGACTTGATGACCGACTGGCGGGCCGGGTTCTGGCCCACGCCGGCCGTCAGCACCTGGCCGAGGATGACCTCGTTGATCTGGTCGTCCGCCAGGCCGCTGCGGCGCAGCAGGTCCTGGATGACGGCGGCGCCCAGCTCGGTGGCGGGCGTCTTGGCGAGCGTGCCGCCGAACTTGCCGATGGCGGTGCGCGCGGCGGCGACGATGACGATGTCTTGTTGGCTCATGGTGTGTCTCCTTCGATATAAAAGATCAGGCTTTGACCTTGACGTAGCGGCCGGGGGCCGACTCGATGGGCTTGAACTTGCGGTTGCCCGGCGTCTTGGGCGCGGGCTTGGCCTCGCCGGCGTGGGAGGCCAGCCAGGCTGACCAATCCGGCCACCAACTGCCCGGGTGCTCCGCGGCGCCCTGGAACCAATCGTCGGCCTCAACCGGCAAGGTAGCACCCTTGGCGATCCAGTGGCTGCGTTTCGGTGGCTTGCCCGGCTTGGGCGGCGGGTTGATGACGCCCGCGATATGACCCGAGGCGCCCAGCACGAAGCGCTTCTTGCCCTTCAGCACCTGCGTGCTGGCATAGGCGCTGGTCCAGGGCACGATGTGGTCGTCGCGGGAGCCGTAGATGTAGACCGGCGCGTCGATGGCGCCCAGGTCCAGCTTCTCGCCGCAGACGGTCAGCTTGCCCGGCTGCTTCAACTCGTTCTGCAGATAGGTGTGGCGCAGATACCAGCAGTACATGGGGCCGGGCAGGTTGGTCGAATCGCCGTTCCAGTAGAGCAAGTCGAAGGGCGGCGGCGCCTCGCCCTTGAGGTAGTTGCCGACGACGTAGTTCCACACCAGGTCGTTGGGGCGCAGGAAGCTGAAGGTGGTGGCCAGCTCCTGGCCGTGCAGCAGCTGCGGGCCCTTGGGCGACTGGGCGCTCAGCGTGGTCTCGCGCAGCCGCACCGAGGCCTCGTCGACAAAGATGTCCAGGATGCCGTTGTCGGCAAAGTCCAGCAGCGTGGTCAGCAGCGTGACGCTGGCGGCCGGCTGCTCACCACGCGCGGCCAGCACGGCCAGTGCGGTGGCGAGGATGGTGCCGCCGACGCAGAAACCCAAGGTGTTGATCTGCTTCTGGCCGGAGATCTCCTGCGCCACGCGGATGGCTTCGATGGCGCCGGTTTCGATGTAGTCGTCCCAGCCCAAGTGCTTGATGGACTCGTCCGGGTTGCGCCAGCTGACGACGAAGACGCGGTTGCCCTCGGCCACGGCATAGCGGATCAGCGAGTTGTCGGGCTGCAGGTCGAGGATGTAGAACTTGTTGATGCAGGGCGGCACCATCAGCAGCGGCCGGGCGGCCACTGAGGCCGTCAGCGGTACGTATTCGATGAGCTGGAAGAGCTCGTTCTCGAACACGACGTTGCCGGCGGTGGTCGCCACGTTCTTGCCGACCTCGAAGGCGCTCTCATCCGTCTGCGACACATGGCCGCGCTGCACATCGCCCCACAGCTGCTGCATGCCGCGGGCCAGCGTTTCACCCTTGCTGTCCAGGGCCAGCTTCTGCGCCTCGGGGTTGAGCGCCAGGAAGTTGCTGGGCGAGGCGGCGTCGACGAACTGCTGCACCGCGAAACGGATGCGCGCCTTGGTCTTGTCGTCGCCCTCGATGGCCGCAGCCATCTGCTGCATGGTGCGGCCGTTGAGCAGGTAAAGCTGGGTCACGAAACTTGCGACCGGGCTGGCCCGCCATTCGGGCGCCGCGAAGCGGCGGTCGCTGATGGCCGGAGCCTCGCCCTGGCCCAGCGACGCATTCCACAAGGCTGAGGCCTGCTTCAGGTAGTCGGCCTGCAGGTCGGCCAACGCGTTGGGGGAAATCTGCGGCAGGTGGGTCATCTGCTGCATCAGGTCTGCGAACGGTTGCTGCGCCTCCGTGGCGGAGGGTGCTTCGTTCTTCTTGCGGGTGGCCATGGATCTCCTAGGAACTCTGACGCCTCTGCGGTGCTGCGCCGGTCCGTTGCAATAAGCTTGCCACATCCCGACTACACGGGGCCAACTTGTAAACCCGGGCGCTGACGCGCCCATGACACATGTATCTCGTTGCCATTGCCTGGGCCTATGTTGCGCTGATGATGGCCGCAGCGGAAGCCATCAGCCCTCAGGGCACCCTCTTCGGCGCCCTGGTCACGCTCATCCTCTATGGCGTGCTGCCGCTGGGCCTGCTGCTCTACATCCTCGGCACGCCGGGCCGCAAACGCAGGCGGCGTGCAGCAGAACTAGCGAACGAGGCTGATGCAGGCGGCCATGCGCCCGCGGGGCCGGCCCAGGGACTCACCCCGGAACGAGAAGAAGCGTGAATCATCGGTCAGCGTGCACCAGCCGCCGCCGCTGATTTGGGTGACATTGACCGCCATCAACCTTTCGCGAGCCAGCAAGGGCAGGTCGGCTCGCCAACGAGGCTCGGGGTTGGGCCGGTAGAGAAAAGCAGGCTGGTCGCGCGCTATGGGCTCACGGCCGAAGGCGGTCACGACCTCGGGGCCGACCTCGAAGGCCTCGGGCCCGATGCTGGCGCCCAGCCAGGCCTTCACGTCGCGCGGCTCGCAGCCGGCGGCGGCGCAGAGTTCGGCCACCGTGTTCTCCAGCACGCCCGCCGCCAGGCCGCGCCAGCCCGCATGCGCACCGGCCACGCCGCCGGGTGCGGAGAAGAGCACGGGCAGGCAGTCGGCCACCAGGATGGCGACGGCCAGCTCGGGGTCGGTGGACACGGCGGCATCCGCCGTGGGCGCGTTGTCGTCATGCCAGTCGGCGCGCAGGCGCACGACATGGGCGCCGTGGACTTGGTCGAGAAACACGGGCCGCGCGCCGAGCAGTTCCGCGAGGCCGGCGCGATTGACCCTGACCTCGTCCGGGTCACCCGCCTTGCGGCCGAAATTGAGGCCAAGCGTTGTCATGAAGGCCGTCACGCCGGGCCAGTCGGGCCGCAGCCAGTTCGGATCAAGCAGCATCAGGGCAGGCGTCCGGGTGGGTGCTGGCAAAGGCGGGCAGCGTCAGGCAGGCGGCATTGACGCGCAGCACCGTGGGGAAGTCCTCCAGCGGACATTCAAAGCGCTGGGCGTTGTAGACCTGGGGCACGAGCAGGCAGTCCGCCAGCCCCGGCGTGTCGCCAAAGCTGAACTGCCCTGCCGTCTTGGCCAGCCGCTGCTCGACGATGGCCAGGCCCGTAGCGATCCAGTGGCGGTACCAGGCGTCCACCTCCTCCTGTGACTGACCCAGGCCGTGCTTCAGGTGGCGCAGCACGCGCAGGTTGTTGATGGGGTGGATGTCGCAGCCGATGTCCTGGGCCAGCGCCCTCACCTGCGCGCGGCCGACGGCATCGCGCGGCAGCAGCGGCGGCTCGGGATGGGTCTCGTCCAGGTACTCGAGGATGGCCATGGACTGGCTCAGCCAGGTGCCGTCGTCCAGCACCAGGGCCGGCACGAGATGCGACACCTGCTGCGCCGCGAAGGCGCCGGCGAACTGCTCGTTCTTCGCCAGGTGGATGGACTCGTAGCCGTAGTCCAGCCCCTTCAGCGCCAGGCCGATGCGCACACGCCAGGAGGCCGAGGAACGGAAGTAGTTGTAGAGCTTCATGCCCGTCATTTTGCGACCTCTAAACTCGATGTCATGCCCTTCCCCAGCCGCTTCAAGCACTGCCCGAACTGCGGCACCGCCGTGGACTACCGCATCCCGCCGGACGACAACCGCGAGCGTGCCGTCTGCCCGGGCTGCGCGGCCATTCACTACCAGAACCCGCTGAACGTCGTCGGCACGCTGCCGGTCTGGGAGGAAGACGGCCGCGTGCTGCTGTGCCGCCGCGCCATCGAGCCGCGCCACGGCCTGTGGACGCTGCCGGGCGGTTTCATGGAACTGGGCGAGACGACCGCCGAAGGCGCGCTGCGCGAGACGCACGAGGAAGCCGGCGCCGACGTGGAGATGGGGCCGCTCTACACGATGCTCAACGTCGTGCGGGTGGGCCAGATCCACCTCTTCTACTACGCGCGGCTGCGCTCGCCGGAGTTCAACCCCGGCCCCGAGTCGCTGGAGGCACGGCTGTTTGCCGAAGCCGAGATTCCCTGGGACGAGATCGCCTTCAAGACCTCGCGCGAGACGCTGCGCTGCTTCTTCGATGACCGCCGCGCGGGCCGTGAGCTGAGCCTGCATTCCATCGACATTCCCTGAGCCGCGGCGCATCATCCTCGCCATGCAGACGCGCCGCATCTGGTTGGGTTGCATGGGCGCGCTGGCCATGGCTGGGCCGGCACGCGCCGCGCCGCTGCGCGCCGTGGGCTCGCAGTTCGCGCGCATCTTCGAAGGCGCCGAAGGCCAGGCGCCCAAGGGTCTGGCGGTGGACCTGCTGGGCCAGCTCTTCGGTGACGGCCTACGCTGCGAATGGCTGCCCTGGGCGCGCGCCCAGCTGATGCTGGAACAGGGCGAGGCCGACGTCCTCATCGGCCCCTACCGCACGCCGGAGCGCGAAGCGCGCATGCTGTTCAGCGTGCGCTCCTTCTACTCGGACGCCATGGTCTGGTATGCACGCCGCGGCGAGGAGGCGCGCTGGACGGGCGAGTTCGGCGAGCTGGCGCAGCTGCCCGTGGCCGCAGTGCGCGGCTGGGCCTATGGCAGCCGCTTCGAGCGCATGAAGACCTCGATGAATCAGCTGACCTTTGTGCAGAATGTCGACGCCGGCCTGCAGATGCTGACCAAGAAGCGCGTCGAGCTGTTCGCGGCGAATGACCGCAACTGCCAGCCGGTGCTGCAACGCCTGAACCTGACGGACGCCGTCGTGCGCTGCTCGCCGCCGCTGGACGTGCTGCACGGCCACATGGCCTTCGGCCGCAGTGCCAGTGGCGAGGCGCTGGCCCAGCGCTACGACCAGGCCTTCGAGCGCTGGCTGCGCGGCGCGGACGCGGCGGAGCTTTATCGCCGCTGGGGCGTCGAAAAGCCCGTCACCGCCACCTAGCGCCCGCCGCCCAGCACGCGCGCCGGCAGCATGACGACGGCGCGCAGCAGCGCGAACACGCCGTCGACGGCGATGCCCAGCAGCCGGAAGGGCAGCGTGATCAGCCAGACCAGCGGCCACAGCAGCAGGGCCAGGATGGCCAGCGGCCAGCAGACGATGAACAGGATGCACCAGAGCAGAAAGCCGAGCATCTCGAAACTCCATTTATGCGGACAGGCTGCACCTTAGCCGGCGCCGACTCGCAATGCAGCCAGCTTGCGACGAAACGGTGCTTGGCCGAGATGGGCCGTCAGACGCGCTGACGGCCGGCCACGTAGCAGGCGGCCAGGTTGCGCTCGTCCGCCAGCGTCATCCACGCGAAGACGCGCTCGTGCAGCTCGCGGGCCACGGCGTCGCGCGCCTCAGCAACCGGGCCCTTGGCCCAGTCCCACACGCAGATATCCGCCGTCTGGCCGACCGACAGCCCGCCGATCTCGCCGCCCAGCTGCAAGGCCTCGGCCGCGCCGCGCGTGCTGGCGTGGAGCGCCGTCCAGGCGGTCAACCGTTCGCCGCGCAACGCCTGGATCTTGTAGGCGTCCAGCATGTTGCGCGGCAGGCTCAGTGAGGTGCCGCCACCCACATCGGAGGCCAGGCTGACGTTGAACGGCACGCCCGTCCAGTCGAACAGCCCGCTGCCCAGGAAGAGATTGCTCGACGGGCAATGCGCCACCTGGGCACCGCGCTCGGCGATCAGGCGTTTGTCAGCGTCGTCCAGCCAGATGCCGTGGGCCAGCACCGCGCGCTCGTGCACCAGGCCCACGCGCTCGTAGACGTCCAGGTAGCTGCGCGCCTCAGGGAAGAGCTGGGCCACCCAGGCGACCTCGGCGCGGTTCTCGGCCACATGGGTCTGCATGTAGAGGCTGGCGTCGGCCCGGCACAACGCACCGGCCATGGCGAGCTGCTCGGGCGTGCTGGTCGGCGCAAAACGCACGGTGACGGCATAGGCAAGGCGGTCGCGACCGTGGAAGCGCTGGATCAGGTCGGTGCATTCCCGCTCGGCCTGCACCACATCGTCGCGCAGGCCGTCGGGCGCGTGGCGGTCCATCAACACCTTGCCGGTGATGAGGCGCATGCCGCGCGCGGCGGCGCTTTCGAACAAGGCCTCGGCCGAGACCTTGTGCACGGTGGCGAAGACGACGGCCGAGGTCGTGCCGCTGGCCAGCAGCGCGTCCAGGAAGACCTCGGCACCGGCATGGCTACGGGCAGGGTCGGCAAAGGCACATTCGCTGGGGAAGGTGTAGCGCTCCAGCCAGTCCAGCAGCTCGGTGCCGTAGGAGCCGATGACCTCCAGTTGCGGGCAGTGGACATGGGTGTCGATGAAGCCCGGCAGCACCAGCTGGCCGGCATGGTCCTTGCGCGCCCAGCTGCCGTCGGGCTCGGCGGCCTGGCGCCCGACGATGCGGCCGTCCTCGATCAGCAGCCAGTGATCGCGGTCGAAACGCACCACGGGGGTGTCCGTCTCGCCCCAGGCGGGTGCGGCCGTGAAGTCGAGCAGATCGCCCCGCAGCGCCCATCGCCGGGGGCTGTCAGCGAATTTTTCCTGGTTAGTAAAACTCATATGGCAATTCTGGGGCAAGGTTCGACAATCGAGGCCAGCATGAATACTCGACCCATCCGCTTTTTCCACCGCGGCGAGGTCGTCGAGGTGGCCGACCTGGCCCCGACGACGACCGTGCTGCAGTACCTGCGCGAGCACGCCCACTGCACCGGCACCAAGGAAGGCTGCGCCGAGGGCGACTGCGGCGCCTGCACCGTCATCCAGGGTGAACTGGACGCCGCGGGCCAGCTGCAGCTACGCAATGTCAATGCCTGCACGCAGTTCCTGCCCACGCTGGACGGTCGCGCGCTGCTGACCGTTGAAGACCTGGGCGGGCCCGAGGTGCTCAACCCCGCCCAGCAGGCCTTGGTGGACTGCCATGGCTCGCAATGCGGCTTCTGCACGCCCGGCTTTGTCATGACGATGACGACCTGCTACGAGGCCCACCAGGCCGCCGGCACGCGCCCCGACCGCCAGGAGCTGGCCGACGCGCTGGCCGGCAATCTGTGCCGCTGCACGGGCTACCGACCCATCCTGGACGCCGGCGAGCGCATGTTCGACGCGCCCGCCCGCCTGCTGGACCGGGAGCCCATCGCCGCCGCGCTGCGCGAGCTGGTCAACGGCGAGCCGCTGGACTACCAACACGCCGGCGAGCGCTTCCACGCGCCGCAGACCATTGCCGACCTGGCCCTGCTGCGCGAGACCTACCCGCAGGCCACGCTGCTGGCCGGATCGACCGACATCGGCCTGTGGGTCAACAAGCAGTTCCGCGAGCTGCCGGCGCTGATCTACACCGGCCGCGTCGAGGCGCTGCGCGAGATCCGCGCGGAAGACTTCGACGCCCAGCCGGGCCTGTGGATAGGTGCGGCGGCTTCGCTCGAAGATGCCTGGGCCGCGCTGACCGAACTGGCGCCGTCTCTCGCCGAGCTGTGGCGGCGCTTTGCCTCGCCGCCGGTGCGCCATGCGGGGACTCTCGGCGGCAACATCGCCAACGGCTCGCCCATCGGCGACGGCGCGCCGGCCCTCATCGCGCTGGGCGCCGACGTCATCCTGCGCCGCGGCACCCAGCAGCGCCGCCTGCCGCTGCAGGACTTCTATCTCGACTACATGAAGAAGGACCTGCAGCCCGGCGAGTTCGTCGAGGCGCTGCATGTGCCGCGGCCGGACACGAGCTGGGCGATCTCCGCGCACAAGGTCTCCAAGCGGCATGACAGCGACATCTCCGCCGTCTGCGCCGTGCTGGCGCTGCAGCTGCGCAACGGCAGCGTGCAGCAGGCCCGCTTCGTCTTCGGCGGCATGGCGGCCATCGTCAAGCGCGCGACTGCGGCCGAGACCGCTGTCGTGGGGCAGCCCTGGGTCGAGGCGACCGCCGAGGCCGCCGCCGCCGCGCTGGTGAAGGACTTCAAGCCCATGACCGACGTGCGCGCGTCCGACCGCTACCGGATGAAGGTCGCGCAGAACCTGCTGCGCAAGCTCTGGCTGGAAAGCCTGGATCGGCGTACGGTGACGGTCTGGCGGATCGCGAGGTTGGCCGCATGAACAAGCCCGAAATCCTGGTCGTGAACGAGCCCGTCGTCGGCCGGTCGCTGCCGCACGAGTCGGCCCACCTGCACGTCAGCGGCGCCGCGCCCTACACCGACGACCTGCCCGAGCCCGCCGGCACGCTGCATGCGGCGCTGGGCCTGTCGCCGATCGCCCACGGCAAGCTGCTGGGCGTGGACCTCGAACGCATCCGCAAGATGCCCGGCGTCGTCGCGGTGCTCACGGCGGCCGATATCGCCGGAGAGAACAACTGCGGCCCGCTGCTGCATGACGATCCCATCCTGGCCGACGGCGAGCTGCGCCACGTCGGCCAGCCGGTGTTTGCCGTTATCGCGACCGACCGCGAGCTGGCACGGCGCGCGGCCGGGTTGGCGAAGCAAGTCATCCAGGCCGAGCCGCTGCCGCCGGTGCTGACGGCGCTGGCCGCCCATGCGCTTGGTCAGTACGTGCTGCCGCCCATGCACCTGACGCGCGGCGAGCCGTCGGAGCAGCTCGCCGCCGCGCCGCACCGCCTGCAGGGCACGTGGAGCCTGGGCGGCCAGGAGCAGTTCTACCTGGAAGGCCAGATCAGCCTGGCCGTGCCGCAGGAAGGCGGCGACGGCATCCTCGTGCACTGCTCGACCCAGCACCCGAGCGAGATGCAGCAGCTCGTCTCCCATGCGCTGGGCTGGCCGGCCCACCGCGTCGTCGTGCAATGCCGGCGCATGGGTGGCGGCTTTGGCGGCAAGGAATCGCAGTCGGCCGTGTTCGCCTGCGTGGCCGCCATCGCCGCGCTGAAGCTGAAGCGGCCCGTCAAGCTGCGCGTGGACCGCGACGACGACTTCCTCATCACCGGCCGTCGCCACGGCTTCGACTACCGCTGGGACGTGGGCTTCGACGCTGAAGGCCGTATCCTCGCGGCGGACGTTGACCTGATCTCCAACGCCGGCCACAGCGCCGACCTGTCCGCGCCCGTCATGGCCCGTGCGCTCTGCCATTTCGACAACGCCTACTGGCTGCCGCATATCGCCATGCACGGCTACTGCGCCAAGACCAACACGCAGAGCAACACCGCCTTCCGCGGCTTCGGCGGGCCGCAGGGCGCCATCGCCGTCGAGATGATCCTGGACGGCATCGCCCGCCGGCTCGGCGTGGATGCAGCCGAGGTGCGGCAGCGCAACTTCTACGCGCCGGGCCGCGACGTGACGCCCTACGGCCAGCAGGTCGCGGAACTGCACGCGCAGCCGCTGACGGCCCAACTGCTGGCCAGCAGCCGCTACGCCGAGCGCCGCGCGGAGATCGCTGCCTTCAACGCGAGCAGCCGCGTGCTGAAGAAGGGCCTGGCCTTCACGCCGGTCAAGTTCGGCATCTCCTTCAACGTCGTCCACCTGAACCAGGCCGGCGCGCTGGTCCACGTCTACACCGACGGCTCGGTGCTGGTGAACCACGGCGGCACGGAGATGGGCCAGGGGCTGAACACCAAGGTCGCCCAGGTCGTGGCGCATGAGCTGGGGCTGCCTTTGAGCAGCGTGCGCTGCTCGGCGACGGACACAAGCAAGGTCGCCAACACGTCGGCCACGGCAGCGTCCACCGGCAGCGACCTGAACGGCAAGGCCGCGCAGGACGCCGCGCGCAAGATCAAGGCGCGGCTCACGACCTTCGCGGCCGAGCGCTTCGGCTGCGCGCCGGAACTCATCGCCTTCGAGGGCGGCCAGGTCAGCGGCGGTGGGCAGAGCCTGTCGTTCGCAGAACTCGTCGCTGCGGCCTACCTGAAGCGCGTGCAGCTCTGGAGCGACGGCTTCTACACGACGCCCGGCCTGCACTGGGACCGCGCCAAGCTGCAGGGCCACCCGTTCTACTATTTCGCCTGGGGCGGTGCCGTCTGCGAAGCTGTCGTCGACACGCTGACCGGCGAGAGCCGCATCACGCGCGCCGATCTGCTGCACGACGTCGGCACCAGCCTGAACCCCGCGCTGGACATCGGCCAGATCGAAGGCGGCTTCGTCCAGGGCATGGGCTGGCTGACGATGGAGGAGCTGGTGTGGCACCCCGTCACCGGCCTGCTGACGACGCACGCGCCCAGCACCTACAAGATCCCGACCGCCAACGACTGCCCGCCCGAGCTGAACGTCGAGCTGTTTGGCGTGGCCAACGCCAGCGAAACCATCCACCGCAGCAAGGCCGTCGGCGAGCCGCCGCTGCTGCTGGGATTTGCGGCGCTGCTGGCGATCAAGGATGCCTGCGCGGCCTGCGGGCCGGAGCGCTGTGACCCGCCGCTGCGTGCGCCGGCCACGGCCGAGGCGGTGCTGGACGCGATCGACGCCGTTCGGGTCTAACGCGCCTTTTGCGTTGCCGCGACAACGGCCTGGGTGCGGGAGCTGACACCCAGCGCCTTCAGCACCGCTGCGACATGGTCCTTCACCGTGTCGACGCTGACACCGAGTTCGCGGGCGATCAGCTTGTTGGGCAGGCCCTCGACCAGCAGATTCAGCACGGTCTTCTGGCGCGGCGTCAGCGGCAGATGGGCCCAGTCCTGCGGCGGCTGTGCGGCCTGCGGTGCAGGTTTGCCGGGCAAACGCGTCAGCGTCGGCACATAGGTGCCACCGGCCAGCACGAGGTGCAGCGCCTGCACCAGCGTGCTCAGGTCGCTGCGCTCGGGCACATAGCCCATCGCGCCGGCGCCCAGGGCGTGCAGGGCGTCATCGGTGCTGTCGGTGCCTGAAATGACCACCACGGGCAGCGACGCATGTTCGTGATGGATGTGCTGCAGCAACTCGGCGCCGCCGTCCACGCGCAGGTCCAGCAGCATCAGGCCCGGCAGTGACTGCTCCAGCACGGCGCGTGCCGCAGCGCCGCTGTCGACGCCCTGCACCTGGGAACCGGCGAAATGCTGCTCGATCAGCCCGGTGAGCGCGGCACGCACCATCGGGAACGCGTCGACCAGCAAGACCCTCATCTTTTCCTCCCCCAAGTGAAGACGATGATAGTCAACGCAAGGCGGCGGCCAGCAGGGGTTTGGCCCAGGCGGGCACGCTGCGCAGCGGCGCATGCGAAACCGTGCGGCCCGCCTGCATCTGCAGCAGCAACACCGGCTGAGGCCGCTTGCCGGCGCGCGGGTCGGCCTCGAAGCTGTTGTCGTAGATGCGCAGGCTGGCCAGGTGCGGCATCAGCTTGACGAGGTTGCTGCGGCTGGCGTCGAAGCGCTCACGCACTTTCGTCTCCGGGATGTCATGCCCGCCGGCCGCCACGCGCGCGGCGATGCGGCGCAGATGCAGCTCGGGCGTCGCCAGGCCGGCGAACCAGACATGCACCTGGGCGCCGTTGCGGGCGCCATCCAGCAACAGCTTGACGATGCTCTTGCCGCCCAGCGTCGTCTCGAAGGCATAGGCACCACCCTCTGCCAACGCCTGCTCCAGCCTGCGGCGGCCGACCCTCCAGGCCAGGCCATTGGCTTGCTCTGCGCTCAAGCCGGGTTGCTGCTCGCGTATCTGCGCAGCGGCGGCGTCGGGGTTGAAGAACTCGGCGCCACTGCCCTGGAGGGCGGCGCCGCCTAGCGAACTTTTGCCAGCGCCGTTGACACCGGCCAGCACGAAGATCGCCGCCGGCACTCAGGTCGCCTTGCGACGCGGCTTGGCGGCTTTCACGGCAGCGGCACCAATGGCTTCGGGCGTCATCGCGAAGGCTTGGGTCAACGCCTCGCGCTGTCCTTGCATACGAGCGAACATCGCGTCGAACTCGCCGCCCAGGGCGCCCAGGTCGGGCTCGGCGGCGCGCTGCATCTCGCGATAGCGCTCCACCGACATCAGCACAAAAGCGGGTTGATCGTGCTTGGTGATGAGCACGGCGCCGTGGGTGGCCACTTGGCGGCCGACCTGCTGGATGCCGGCCACGAGCTGGGTGGCCGAGACGCTGGGCAATTGATCGGCGAGGGCTTGTTCGAGGACGGCGGACATGGGCTGCTCCTGGTCAGATTCGCCTATTTTCCCTATTTTGGGAAAAATAGGAAATCACCGGGCTTTCAATGCGCCTCTTCCCAGTTCGAGCCCACGCCGACCTCGGCCAGCAGCGGCACCTTCAGCGCCGCCACGCCGGCCATCAGGCGCGGCACCTCGGTGCGCATCCAGTCCAGCTCGGCCTCGGGCACCTCGAACACCAGTTCGTCGTGCACCTGCATGACGATCTTGGCCTGTTTGCCGGCGCGTTCCAGCTCGGCCTGCACGGCCAGCATGGCCAGCTTGATGAGGTCGGCCGCCGTGCCCTGCATGGGCGCGTTGATGGCCTGGCGCTCGGCACCCGCGCGGCGCTGGCCGTTGCCGCCACGGATCTCGGGCAGGTAGATGCGCCGGCCGAACAGCGTCGACACATAGCCCAGCTCGGCCGCGCTCGCCTTGGTCTCGTCCATGTAGGTCTTCACGCCGGCAAAGCGGGTGAAGTAGCGGTCGATGTAGTCCTTAGCGGCCTTCTGCTCGATGCCCAGAGCCGAGGCCAGGCCGAAGGCGCCCATGCCGTAGATGAGGCCGAAGTTGATGGTCTTGGCGTAGCGGCGCTGCTCGTTGGACACCTCGGCCAGCGCCACGCCGAACACTTCCGACGCCGTCGCCCGGTGCACGTCCTGGCCTTCCTGGAAGGCCTTGAGCAGGCCCGGGTCCTCGCTGATGTGGGCCATGATGCGCAGCTCGATCTGCGAGTAGTCGGCGCTGACGATGCGGCAGCCCTCGGGCGCGATGAAGGCCTCGCGCACGCGCCGGCCCTCGGCCGTGCGGATGGGGATGTTCTGCAGGTTGGGCTCGTTGCTGGACAGCCGCCCCGTGATGGCCACCGCCTGTGCGTAGTTGGTGTGCACGCGGCCGGTGTGGGCGTTGATCTGCAGCGGCAGCTTGTCGGTGTAGGTGCTCTTGAGCTTGGACAGGCCGCGGTACTCCAGGATCTTGGCCGGCAGCGGGAAGTCGGCGGCAAGCTCGGTCAGCACTTCTTCGTCGGTGGACGGCGCGCCGGTGGCCGTCTTCTTCACGACCGGCAGGCCCAGCTTGGTGAAGAGGATGTCGCCGATCTGCTTCGGGCTGCCGATGTTGAAGGGTTGGCCGGCGATGTCGTAGCACTGCGATTCCAGCAGGACCAGGCGCTGGCCGATCTCGTGGCTTTGCGCCTGCAGCCGCCCGGCGTCGATCAGCACGCCCTGGCGTTCGACACGCGCGAGCAGGTCGGCCGTGGGCATCTCGATGTCGCGGTAGATGTACGTCAGGCCCGCATCGGCCTCGATCTGCGGCCACAGCACGCCGTGCAGGTGCAGGCACATCTCGGAGTCCTCGCCCGAGTACGTCGTGGCCTTGTCGACGCTGACCTGCGCGAACGGGATCTGGTGCGCGCCCTTGCCGCACAGGTCCTCGTAGCTCAGGCCCTTGCGGCCCAGGTGGCGCTCGGCCAGCGCTTCGAGGTTGTGGGTCTTGTGGGCTTCGAGCACATAGCTCTGCAGCAGCGTGTCGTGCTGCACGCCGGCCAGCGCGATGCCGGCGTTGGTCAGCACATGGCGGTCGTACTTGAGGTTCTGGCCTATCTTCTTGGCGGACTCGTCCTCCAGCCAGGGCTTGAGGCGGGCCAGCACCTCGTCCATGGGCAGTTGCTCGGGCGCGTCCGGGCCGCTGTGGTGCAGCGGGATGTAGGCCGCCTCGCCCGGCTTGTCCGCAAAGGAGATGCCGACGATGCGCGCGGCCATCGGGTCCAGCGAATCGGTCTCGGTGTCCAGCGCGCACAGGGGTGCGGCGCGCAGGCGGGCGATCCAGGCGTCGAGCTGGTCGAAGCTGAGGATGGTCTCGTACTGGCGCGCCAAGTCGCTTGCGCCGGCCGGCGGCTCGGGTTCGTCGAACAGGCCGGGGTTGGCCGCGGGCGCCGCCTTGGCCTTCGGCGCAGGCGCCGCGCCGGTCAGCTCCTCCAGCCAGGCCT
Organism: Roseateles sp. P5_E8; assembly: GCF_054177665.1. Classification (NCBI taxonomy): domain Bacteria; kingdom Pseudomonadati; phylum Pseudomonadota; class Betaproteobacteria; order Burkholderiales; family Sphaerotilaceae; genus Roseateles; species Roseateles sp. P5_E8. Next base: position 272,371 of record NZ_JBGCUM010000001.1, read on the forward strand.
TGAAGCCGTTGCGCGTGTAGAACTCGCCCAGCGCCTTCTTGTCCGGTTCGCGGAAAGCCAGCTCCTCCAGCGCGGGCCAGCCGGCCACATGCTCGGCCAGCTCGCAGTCCACCTTCACGGTGACCAGCTTGCGGCCCATGGGCAGCCAGTCGAGCGCCGCGCGCAGGTTCTCGCCGGCCTTGCCCTTGATCGCGGCTGCGGCGGCAATGACGCCGTCCAGCGAGCCGTACTCGGCGATCCACTTCGCAGCAGTCTTCGGGCCTACGCCGGGCACGCCCGGCACGTTGTCCACCGTGTCGCCCATCAGCGTCAGGTAATCAATGATGCGGTTGGGCGGCACGCCGAACTTGTCGAACACGCCGGCCTCGTCCAGCCGCTCGTTGCTCATCGTGTTGATGAGTTCCACGTCGGGGTTCACCAACTGGGACAGGTCCTTGTCGCCCGTCGACACGATGACGCGGTGGCCCTGGCCGGCGGCGATGCAGCACAGCGTGCCGATGACGTCGTCCGCCTCCACGCCCGGCACCGTCAGCGTGGGCCAACCCAGCAGCTTGACGACCTCGTGGATGGGCTCGATCTGCGCGCGCAGCTCCGGCGGCATGGGCGAGCGCTGCGCCTTGTACTCGGGGTACCACTCGTCGCGGAAGGTCGGGCCGGACGCGTCGAACACGCAGACGGCGTGTTCGGCGCCGACATCGCTCTGCAGTTTCTTCAGCATGGCCACCATGCCGCGCACCGCCCCGGTGGGTTGGCCTTCCGGCCCGCGCAGGTCGGGCATGGCATGGAAGGCGCGGTAGAGATAGCTGGAACCGTCGACCAGCAGCAGGATGGGTTTACTCATAGCCAGGCATTCTCGGCGAGCGCGCCACCTAGAATCGGCAGCATGCGTCTCCTTGCCGTACCCCTGCTGATCGCTGCCTTCGCCGGCAGCGCCTTCGCCGACCCGCCGCCCGAGCCCAAGGTCGAGAAGACCGTGTCCGAGGACGATCAGGTGCGCATCGAGGAGTTGAAGGTGCGCGGCGAGGCCAAGAAGGTCACGGTCAAGAACAAGCTGACCAAGGCGCCGGACTACGAAATCGTCGTCAACGACGCGGGCCGCGAGTCGGCCGGCGGCACCGGCACGGGCATGCCCAAGAGCGGCTCGGGCTCGCGGGTCTGGAACGTTCTCAAATTCTGATTGCGCGCGGCCCCCGGGTCGCCAATTTCCCAGACCCATGGCCGTTTTCACCGAAGTCAGCGCCGAGCAGGCCCAAGCCCTGCTGGACCACCTCCAACTCGGGAGCCTGAGCTCGCTGCGCGGCATTGGCGCCGGCATCGAGAACACCAACTATTTTGTCGACTGCACGCGCGACGGCCATCTGCACCGCTATGTGCTGACGCTGTTCGAGCGCCTGACGGCCGAACAGCTGCCCTTCTACCTGCGGCTGATGCAGCACCTGGCGCAGCGCGGCGTGCCGGTACCCGAGCCGCATGCCGACACGACCGGCGAGATCCTCTTCGAAGTAGCCGGCAAGCCCGCGGCCATCGTCGACCGCCTGCACGGCGGCCACCAGATGGCGCCCGACGCCTTCCACTGCGCCCAGGTCGGTGCGACGCTGGCGCGCATGCACCTGGAAGGCAAGAGCTACCCGCTTAACCAGCCCAACCTGCGCGGCCTGGCCTGGTGGCGCGAGGTGGTGCCGCAGTTGCTGCCCTTCCTGGCCGCCGAACAGGCCGAGTTGCTGAAGAACGAGCTGGCCTACCAGGAGCAGTTGGCTGCGTCCGCCCGCTATGGCGACCTGCCGACCGGGCCCATCCACGCCGACCTGTTCCGCGACAACGTCATGTTCGAGCCCGGCGAGGGCGCGGGCCGTGAGCGGCTGACCGGCTTCTTCGACTTCTATTTCGCGGGTGTCGACACCTGGCTGTTCGACATCGCCGTCTGCCTGAACGACTGGTGCATAGACCTTAGCGACGGCCGCCTGATTGAGGACCGCGCCGCCGTCTTCGTCGACGCCTACGAGCGCGTGCGGCCGCTGTCCGGCGCCGAGCACCGCCTGCTGCCGGCCCTGCTGCGCGCGGCGGCGCTGCGCTTCTGGGTGTCGCGCCTGTTCGACCTGCACCTGCCGCGCGAGGCGTCGCTGCTCAAGGCGCATGACCCCAGCCACTTCGAGCGCGTGCTGCGCGAGCGCATCGCCAAGCCCTGGCATGCGCTGCATGGCGAGGCCGCCGAATGACGATGCAACTGCATCTGCAGGACGTCCCGGCGCGCAACGGCCGGCTGTGGATACGCCATGGCTTCAAGGTCTTCCAGCGCCAGCCGCTGGCCTTGTCCAGCCTGTTCGGCCTCTTCCTGTTCGTCGGCTTCGTCGCCTTGCTGCTGCCTGGCGTCGGGCCGCTGCTGACCTTTGCCTCGCTGCCGCTGCTGTCGCTGGGCTTCATGCTGGCCACCCACCTGGTGCTGCAAAAGAAGACGCCGACGGCCAGCGTCTTCGCCGCGCCGCTGAAGCTGACGCCCGAGCGCCGGCGCAGCCAGCTCATCCTGTGCTTCAGCTATGCCGTCGCCGTCGTGCTGATCGGCCTGTTGGCCGACTGGGTGGACGGCGGCAGCACACGCGACCTGCAAAAGCTCATCGCCGAGAACGCCGACAACGAGGTCATCGCCCAGGCCGCGCTGGACCCGCGCCTGTTCTGGGGCGTGGCCACGCGGCTGGGCCTGGTGACGCTGCTGTCCGTGCCCTACTGGCATGCACCGGCCCTCGTGCACTGGGGCGGCCAGGGCGTGGCGCAGGCGCTGTTTTCCAGCACGCTGGCGCTGTGGCGCAACAAGGGGGCTTTTGCGCTGAACGCCCTGCTCTGGGCCGCTGTGCTGATGGCCGTGGCCGGTGTCATCAGCCTGGTGTTCGGGCTGCTGGGCCTGGCGCAGTTCGCGCCCATGGCGCTGATGGCCACCGGGCTGCTGCTGTCGACGGTGTTCTACGCCTCGCTGTACTTCAGCTTCGTCGACTGCTTCATGTTCGGCGCGCCGCCGGGGCTGCTCGACGATCAGACCTGACGGGGAATGGCGTAGGTGCCGGTGGCATGCGCGACCGGCTCGTCTTCACCCTCTGAATAGATCCACACCTCGCCCACCGCGAGCGTTTTTCCCAGCTTCATCAGCCGGCAGCGCGCCACCACGCGCCGGTCCGCGCGCGGCTTGCGCAGGAAGTTGATGGAAAGGTTCGTCGTCACCGCCAGCGGCACGATGCCGATGCGCGCCAGGATGGCGATGTAGAGGGCCACATCGGCCAGCGTCATCATGACCGGGCCCGACACGGTGCCGCCGGGCCGCAGCTCCGTCTCGCCCACCGGATGGGCCACGACGACGCTGCCGTCCTCGTCCACCTCCTCCAGCATGCAACGGTTCTGCGGGAACTCGGCCTGCAGGAAGGCGGACAGCTCCGCGTGTGAGGGACGGTGTTCGGTCATGGCGAATTGCAAGGAATTGCGAAGACAGCGCCGGCGAGCCTAGCACCGGCTCAGAATCGGCCCATGAACCTCGCCGACCGTGGCTTCACCGGCTCCATCCCGCAGCTCTACGAGCGCTACATGGTGCCGCTGATCTTCGAACCCTTTGCGGTCGATCTGGCGGCACGCGCCGCCGCGCTGCAGCCGGCCCAGGTGCTGGAGATCGCCGCCGGCACCGGCGTGCTCACGCGCCGCCTGGTGGCCGAGCTGCCGAAGAGCACGAGCATCGTCGCTAGCGACCTGAACGCCACCATGCTGGACATGGCCGCCACGCTGGGCACGGAGCGCCCCGTCGAATGGCGGCTGGCCGACGCCATGGACCTGCCCTTCGCCGACGGCAGCTTCGACCTCGTCGCCTGCCAGTTCGGCGCCATGTTCTTCCCCGACCGGGCGCACGCCTATGCCGAGATCCGCCGCGTGCTGAAGCCGGGTGGCTTCTTCCTGTTCAACGTCTGGGACCACATCGACAGCAACGAGCTGGCCCAGACCGTCACCGACGCCCTGGCGCAGGCGTTCCCGGACGACCCGCCGCGCTTCATGGCGCGCACGCCGCATGGCTATCACGACGTCGACGTGCTGCGGGCCGACCTGGCCCAGGGCGGCTTCGAGCGCGAGGCCGACATCGTCACGCTGCCGCTGCGGGCATGCGCCGAATCGTCGGCTGGCCCCGCGCTGGGCTACTGCCAGGGCACACCGCTGCGCAACGAGATCGAATCACGCGCGCCGGGCCGCCTGCCTGAGCTGACGGCCCATGTCGCCCAGGCCATAGCCTCACGCTTCGGCGTGGGCGCCATCGACACGCTGATCCAGGCCCACGTGGTCATCGTGGGCCGCTGAGGGTCTTGCGGGCCGAGCGCCGGGCCGCTCCCAAGCCGGCCCGCTTAGGCGATGTGCGAGCGGCTCAATGCCGCGAGCATCGCCGTCCCCTTGTATCTTTCCAATCAAGCATTTGGCGGCACGCGCTGAATGCCTTCCGTGTCGCGGTAGCTGCGCCAAACCTGTTGTCCCCCGGAGCTTGAAGTTCGTCCCCGAGCCTATGGTCAACGCAGCCACCCGTCTTGTCCAACCGTGTAGCCCGAACAGTTGCCAATCATGAGCATGCATCCGCAAGGTGGGGTAGCGAACCCGGTTCGTCGCATCAACGTCG